>JABFWM010000569.1 GCA_013362195.1 Acidobacteriota bacterium | reverse complement strand
TCGTGTCAGCGCCGATCGCGCGGCTGCCGTTTCTCTACGTCGTTCGCGGCAGCGTTCGCCTCTCCGCGGCGGTCGCCCTCGCGCTCCCCCTGGTGGTGCTGCTAGCCTGGCCGCGCGTCGCCCGGCTGCTTAGCCGCGGACCGTGGACGATAAGCGCGGCGGCGCTGCTCGCGGCGGCGCTCGTCGCCGGCGACCTCGTCCAGTTCGCGCAATGGGCGTCGGTTCGCACCTACAAGAACGTCGAGGCGTCGCGGGCGCTCGGCCGCGCGCTGCCGCCCGGCACGCTCGTGCACGGCAAGCTCGCAAACGGCCTGTCGCTCGAGAACCGCATCCGTCCGATCTTCGTGGGACACGGCTTCGGCAACTTCGCGGACCGCAAGTCGCGCGACGATGTGCGATATATTTTGACGTATATCGAGCCATACCTGGGCTATGAGGGGTCGCAGATCGAGGACGTCCTCGGCGCTCATCCACATTGGCGCATCATCATGACCTTCGACGTCGCGGAGACTCCTTCGGGCCACGATCGCGCCGCACTGATCGACAAGCGTGCGCGCGATTGACGAGCGCGCCATCAAGGCGCACGCCGACCAGCGGTTCCGTTCCGAATACGATTACGCGCTCTTCGAGTACTACCGCAGCGCCAAGGTCATCGCCTTTCTCGAGCGCGCGGGGGTGACGGTCCGCGGCCGCGTGCTCGACGCGGGCTGCGGCGGCGGCGGCATGCCGCTGTCGCTGGCGGAAGAAGCGTCGCAGGTGGTGGGCATCGACCCGATCGACCGCTTCGGCGACGCGGGGGTCCGCCTCGCGCGCGAGCGCGGCGCGCGCAATCTCCAGTTCGCGCGCGCCGACGGCATGGCGCTGCCGTTTCCGGGCGGCGCCTTCGATCTCGTCCTCTCGCATGCCGTCATCGAGCACGTGGCGGACGCGCCGCTGTACCTGCGCGAATGCGCGCGGGTGCTGACGGCGGACGGGCGCATTTACCTCTCGACCGCGCCATACCTCTCGTTCGCCGGCGCGCACCTGCCGCGGCTGAAAGTGCCGGTGCCGCTGCACCTCCTGTTCGGCCGCCGCGCGGCCTTCCGGACGTTTCAGTTCCTCGCGCGGCACGCGACGTGGACGCTGAAGGAACCGGAAAACGAGAACACGTTCATCAAGCTGGCGCGCCGCGGCGAAATCAAGGAAGACGATCTGCTCGAAAAGGTGCGCGTCTCGCGGTTGCGGGCGCAGATCGCCGCCGCCGGCCTGCGCATCGTCCGCGAGGAGCTGCACGTCACAGCCACCGTCCGCCGCTTGCCGGCGGCGCTCGCGCGCGCCGTCCGCGACAGCCGCGCGGTGCAGGACGTGTTCATCAGCAACATGGAATACGTGCTCGCGCACGCGCGCGCGGGAGCGTGAGCGGTGCCCGTGCCCGACGTCGATCGGTACCGGCCGGAAGACCGGCGCGCTGTCGACGCGTTGTACCGGCGCGTCTTCGGCCACGACGCCGCCGAGGCGAGCCGCCTGCGCTGGGAATGGCAGTACCGCCGCAATCCCAACAACCCGGGCGGCGAACCCGAGATCTGGGTCGCGCGCGAGGGTCCGGCGATCGTCGGCCAGTACGCGACGATGCCGGTGCGGCTCTACGTGAAGGGCCGCGAAGTGATGGGATCGTGGGGCATGGACGTGATGGTCGCGCCCGAGCGGCAGCGGCGCGGTCTCGGCGAAGTGCTGTTCCGCACCTGGGACCGCAACGTCGGCGCGTCGCTCGGCCTCGGCCTCTCCGACGCGTCGTATCGGCTGTTCCGGAAGCTGCGGTGGCCCGACGTCGGTCCGGTGCCGTGCCTGGTCAAGCCGCTGACGCGCCGCGCGTTCCGGCACCCGCGGCTGCCCGTGGCCATCAACCGGATCATCTCGGCGTTGACCTGGCCGATCGTCCTGTTCCTCGCGCGGATGCGTCCGCTCGGCGCGGAAGTGCGGATGATGCAGCGCTTCGACGACAGCTTCACGGCACTGTGGGAGCGGCTCGCGCCGCGGTTCGACCTCGCCGTCGGCCGGGACGCGGCGTATCTGAATTGGAAGTTCGTCGGCGCCCCGCACGTCCGCTACCTGATTGCCGCGCTGATACGCGACGGGCAGACCGCCGGCTACGCGGTGTACCGCCACCTTCACGAGCCGCGCGGGCGCGTCACGCTGCTCGTCGACTTCCTCGTGGATCCGGACGATCACGACGGGTTCCTGACGCTGCTGCGCTGGGTCGATCGAGAGGCGCGCCAGGAGGACTCCGACAAGATTCGCGCGTTCGCGATGCACGCCGGCTTCCGCCGTCTGATGCGCCGCTCCGGCTACTTTCAGGTGAAGTCGACGATGGAGTTCGTGGTCAAGGTGAACGGCACGAACGTGCCGCCGGAGTTTTACGAGCACACCGACACCTGGCACGTCACGCTCGGCGATTCCGATCAGGATCGATAGTGGGCGATCCGACCTCCGTCCTCCGTCCGCCGCTGTCCTCGCCGTTTCTCCTCGTTGGCATCGACACCGAGGGGGACAACCAGTGGGACCGCCACGCACGGCGCAACCAGCGCTTCGAAAACATCTACGCGCTGGCGCGGCTGCACGCGTTGTTCGCGCGGCACGGCGTCAGGCCGACCTATGTGATCACCTACCCGGTCGCGACGGACGCGCGGTCGGCGGACGTGCTGCGCGAACTGAAGGCGGGGGGCGATTGCGAGATCGGCGCGCACCACCACGCCTGGGAAACGCCGCCCTGCGCGCCCGAAGACATCGACCGGCATCCCTACGCGTCGAACCTGCCGCTCGATCAATTCGAGCGGCAGTTGACGGCGCTGACCGAGACGATCGAACAGGCCGTCGGCGAGCGTCCGGTGTCGTATCGATCCGGCCGCTTCGGCTTCTCGGCGGCGCACGTCTCCGCGCTCGAACGCTGCGGCTACCAGGTCGAATCGAGCGTGGCGCCGCTCTTTTACGAGGCGCACAAACGCGGGCCCGATTTCGTCGAAGCGCCGCTGCGGCCGTATTTCCTCGCCTACGACAGCGCGACGCGGCCGGGCACCAGCCAGGTGCTCGAGGTGCCGGTCTCGGCCGCCTTGCATCGGCGCTTTCCGCGGCGCCTGCAGTATCTCTACGCGCGCGCGCCGCGCAACTACACGACCCGGCGCGTCCTGCGGAAGCTGGGCATCGCCCGCATGCGCTGGCTGCGGCCGTCGTATTCGTCGCTCGACGACATGGTGTCGCTCGCCACGGACCTCGCCCGCGACGGCGAACCGGTGCTCAACCTGTTGTTTCATTCGAGCGAAGCCATCGTCGGCGGAAGCCCGTACAACCGCAGCGACGCGGAGCTGCGCGCGTTCTGCGATCGCCTGGAGCGCTTCTTCGACTTCGCGGCGACGAAGCTGCACGCGCGCCCGGCGACGTTCGCGGAGTTCAGGAGAGCGTACGTGACGCCGCGGTCTTCCACCTGAAGGTGGAAGCTACGGGGCGTCGGCTAACAGTCAGCGGTCAGCG
>JABFWM010000339.1 GCA_013362195.1 Acidobacteriota bacterium | reverse complement strand
CAACGTCTTCGGGCTTCCGAATCCGGCCTTCACGCATGTAGCGCTCGAAGGCTTCATCGAGGTAGACCAGCATGACGATGCCGGTCTCCGCGGCGACACCAGCGACCGCGATCAACCCTACCCAGACGGCGGTCGACAGGTTGTAGTGCATGAAGGCGAGGAGCCAGACGCTGCCGGCGACGGCAAAGGGCAGACTCGAGAGCACCAGCAACGTTTGTGGCCAGCCGCGCATCGAGAGATACAGCAGCGCGACGACGAGCACGAGCGTGAGCGGGAGAATGTACCGGAGCCGCTCTTCCATCGCATCGTCCACCCAGCCGCCCAAGTCGCGCTGTGTCGGGTCGATGTCGGCAAACACGTAACCGACGAGGATGCCGTTCTCGTCCTTGATCATCGGCGGACCGGTGACCACGCGGATATCCGCCAACTCCCCGAGCGGGACGGCCGCACCTGGCTGGCGGTATTGCTCGAGCAGATCGACCGAGCCGGACGCGACGCCCATGGGCACCGCCTGTTGCGTGGCCGACGCACCGCCCGCCGTCATCGGCGCGCTGGGCGTGCCGCCGGTCATCCCGCCCATGCCGCCACCGGCGGCCGATCCGGACGAGGTCACCATTCCACCCGTTCGAGGTAACGCACCACCGCCGGCATCGGCGCCTGCGAACTCCGACACGCTGCCGCTGGATTGGACCGGCACGAGGATGCGCCGTAGCGCCTGCGGATCCGAACGCCGATCGGCCGCATACCGCAGGTTGATCGAGAAGCGCGCGCGGCCGGCGATCGCGGTGGAGACGGGCATTCCACCGACGGCGGCTTCAATGACGTCCTGCACGTCTCTGACGGTGAGGCCGTACCTTGCAATGGCATCGCGATTCGGCACGATATCGACGTACTCGCGACCGGTCTGGCGTTCAGCGAACGTGCTGCGCGTGCCGGGCACCTGACGCAGGAGGCCTTCGAGGGCGATGCTGACCTGTTCGATCTCGCTCAGGTCACTGCCGAACACCTTGATGCCGACGGGTGTTCGCACTCCCGTTGTGAGCATGTCGATCCGCGTGCGGATCGGCGGCGCGATCGCCATCTGGTACCCCGGCATGCGAAGCGCCGCATCCAGATCGCGCGACAGTTCGGCGAGCGTCCGGGCACGCTGTTCCGGCCAGATGGTGGCGAGGGCCGGCTTCACCCATTCAGGCGCGTCGTCGCTGTACCAGCGGTGCGTGTGCCGGGTCGGCCACTCCTCGCGCGGTCGCAGCGTGATGACGGTTTCGATCATGTCGAGCTGCGCCGGATCCGTCGCCGTTTCCGCGCGCCCGGCTTTGCCGTGCACCGATGCCACTTCGGCAAACCCTCGAATCGTCTGGTTCTGGCGCTGGAGGGCGCGACGGGCTTCCTCGATCGAGATACCCGGGAATGTGGTGGGCATCACGAGCAGCGTGCCTTCGTCGAGCGGTGGCATGAACTCGGAGCCGAGTCGCTGAAAGACCGGTACAGTGGCAATCATCAGCCCGGTCGCCAGCGCCACGACGACCACGCGATAGCGGACAACCAGCCTGGCAATCGGCCGATAGATTGCCACCAGCACTCGACTCACCGGGTTGGTCGCCTCGGCCCGGAATCGCCCCCTGAGCAGCAACACCATCAGCGGCGGCGCCAGGGTGATCGAGAGGATGGCCGCCGCGAACATGGCGAAGGTCTTCGTATAGGCCAACGGCGTGAAGAGCCGTCCTGCCTGCCCCGCGAGCGTGAAGATCGGCAGGAAGCTGACGGTGATCAGCAGGAGCGAGAAGAAGATCGGACGTCCGACCTCCTTGCAGGCATCGACAATGATTTGCTTGCGATCGCTACCCGGCTCCCCAGCGGCCAGCCGCACATGCGCGTTCTCGATCAGTACGATCGCGGCGTCGGCCAGCTCGCCGACGGCGATCGCAATTCCGCCGAGCGACATGATGTTCGACGACAGTCCCAGGTAGCGGATCGCGATGAACGAAAACAGCACCGAGAGCGGCAGCACGAACATCACGACCAACGCCGATCGCGCATGGAATAGGAACACGAGGCAGATGATCGTGACGATCACCGCCTGCTGGATCAGCGTGTCCTTGAGGGTCGCGATCGATCCAAGGATCAGGTCCGACCGGTCGTAGGTCGCAATCAGCCGCACGCCCTCGGGGAACTGCAGCGTTGCGATCTCGTGCTTCACGGCGTCGATGACTTGCAGCGCATTGGACCCGATGCGCATGACGACAATGCCGCCCACCGCCTCGCCTGTGCCGTTGAAATCGGCTGCGCCTCGCCGAATGTCCGGCCCGAACCGCACGGTGGCGATGTCGCCGAGGCGTACCGGCGTGCCGCCCGGGCCGACAGTCACCACGCTTCGTTCGAGGTCCGCCAGATCTTTGACGTAGCCCCGGCCCCGCAGCACGTACTCGCGGCCCGCGAGCTCCAGGACGCGCGCACCCACTTCCGCATTGGCATCGCGCACGGATCGCGTGATGTCCGTCAGCGCGAGGCCAAAACCAACCAATCGATCTGGGTCGACGACAATTTGATACTGCCGTTCGAACCCGCCGAGAGAGGCGACTTCAGCCACGCCGGTCACGGCCTGCAGTGCGGGACGGACCGTGAAGTCCTGCAGCGCGCGGAGCTCGGCGAGATCCAGCCGCCCGGTCGTGTCCTTGAGGACGTACTGATAGACCCAGCCGATGCCGCTCGCGTCAGGGCCAAGCGTGGGGGAAACGCCAGGCGGTAACAGTTGCTGCACGCGGCCGAGTTGCTCGAGGACGCGCGTCCGTGCCCAGTAGATGTCGGTGCCCTCGCCGAATAGGGCATACGTGAAGCTCATCCCGAACATCGAGTAGCCGCGCACGGTCTGGACACCGGGCGTGCTCTGGAGGGCGCGCACGAGCGGATAGGTGATCTGGTCTTCGACGAGATCCGGGCTACGCCCCATCCACTCCGTGTAGATGATCACCTGCGGATCAGAGAGATCGGGCAGTGCGTCGAGCGGCGTCTTGCGGGCGGAATCCGCCGCGAACAGTGCGAGCGCGATGACGGCGCCGAACACGGCCCACTTGTAGCGAACGGACAGCTCGATGATGCGTTCCACCATGGCCGTTACTCCTTGCCCGCCGGAGCATTCGCGGAGGTGGGCCGATGTCCCGAATGCGGAGTCGCGGCCGGCGTGGACGGGTCTTGCGGCGGCCCGGACGGCGTGCCGTGATTGTGCCCCCCGGCGCCACCGGTCGCACGCAGACGGCTCTCCGAGTCGAGCAGGAAGACACCGGCAGCCACGATCGGCTCGCCCTCTTTCAGTCCCTCGCGAATCTCCACACGGTCGGCGAGCTGAACGCCAACGGTCACGGGCCGCGGCTCGAAGCGATCACCGACCGCGACGAAGACGTGCTGCTGCAGGCCGGTATCCACAACCGCGTCACGTGGCACGGTGAGGACGTTGTGACCGGCGGTTTCAAAGGCCGCCGTCCCATAGAGGCCGGGCTTCAGCGCG
>JABFWM010000011.1 GCA_013362195.1 Acidobacteriota bacterium | reverse complement strand
GGTCGCGAACATCGAGGCCGGCTACAAGCAGGCGGCGCTGGATCTCGAAGCGAACGAGGAGCTCGCGAAAGACGGCCTCGTCTCCGAGCTCCAGTTGAAACAGAAGCGCGGGCTCGCCGACGAACTGAAGAATCGCCTCGCGATTGCGCAGCGCCGGCTCGAAATCACCCGCGCCGGCGTGACGTCGCAGCTTGCGCCGCAGGAAGCGTAGGTCAACCAGCGCAAGGCGGCATGGTAGCTCAGGCGGCAGCAGCTCGATGATTTGAAGGTCAAGGCCGGCATGCCCGGCACGCTGCAGCTCGTGCCGGTCGAAGTCGGTGCGCAGGTCGCGCCCGGCACCAACCTCGCGCGCGTCGCGAACCCGACGAACCTCAAGGCGGAACTGCGGATCGCGGAAACGCAGACCAAGGACATTCACATCGGCCAGTACGCGGAAGTCGACACCCGCAACGGCGTCGTGAAAGGGCACGTCTCGCGCATCGATCCGGCGTCGCAGGGCGGGACCGTCGGCGTCGACGTGATCATGGACGACGCGCTGCCGCCGGGGGCGCGGCCGGATCTCAGCGTCGACGGGACGATCCAGCTCGAACGCCTCACGAACATCGTCTATGTCGGACGCCCGGCGTTCGGGCAGGAGAGCAGCACGGTCGGCATTTTCAAGGTGCTGCCGACCGGCGAAGCGATTCGCACGAACGTGAAACTGGGAAAAGCGTCGGTCAACACGATCGAAGTCGTCGAGGGTCTGCAGCCTGGCGATCAGGTGATCCTGTCCGACATGTCGCAGTACGACTCGTTCGATCGCGTGCAACTGCGGTAACGGGTCAGATGTGGGGCGGGCCGTCAGACCGCCCAGGTGCGCCGGGCCCGAACACCGGCGTGCGGGAAGCTCGAAGCGCTGATCACAAAGAGGAGCCACGATGAACACGTCCGCCCAACCGCTGATTCACCTCGACGGGGTCACGAAAGTCTTCTTCACCGACGAGGTCGAGACGCACGCCCTCGCGGGGATCCATCTCGAAATCCAGAGCGGCGAGTACATCGCGATAGCCGGCCCGTCGGGGTGCGGCAAGTCGACGCTGCTCTCGATTCTCGGGCTGCTCGATTCGCCGACCGAAGGGCGCTACATCCTCAACGGGAAGGAAGTGGCCTCGCTCCCGCTCTCGGAGCGGGCGCGCGTCCGCAACCGCGAGATTGGGTTCATCTTCCAGAGCTTCAACCTGATCGGCGACCTCAACGTCTACGAGAACGTCGAGCTGCCGCTCACCTATCGCGGCATGAAATCGACGGAGCGGAAGGAGCGCGTGATGGCGGCGCTCGAGAAAGTGGGCATGGCGCACCGCGCGAAGCACCTCCCCAGCCAGCTGTCGGGCGGTCAGCAGCAGCGCGTCGCCGTCGCCCGCGCCGTCGCCGGCTCGCCGTCGATCCTGCTCGCTGACGAGCCGACCGGCAACCTCGACTCCAATAACGGCGAAGCGGTGATTGATCTGCTCCGCGAACTGCACCGCGAAGGCGCGACGATCTGCATGGTCACGCACGACCCGCGCTACGCGCGCCACGCGGACCGCTCGATCCACCTGTTCGACGGCCGCGTGCTCGAGGAGGACGGCAGCAAGCGCGCGGAAAAGGAACTCGAGGAGAGCGGCTTCGACGTCGCTCATTAGTCAGCCGCCAGCTGCCAGCTGCCAGCTCCCAGCTGACCGTGGCATCGCCACTCATCGGCACTGGCTGGTAGCTGGCGGCTGGAAGCTGGGAGCCTTATGTTCCAGGACATCCGCTACGGCTTCCGCACGCTCGTCAAGAGCCCGGGCTTCGTCGTCGTCGCCGTGCTGTCGCTGGCGCTCGGCATCGGCGCGAACACGGCGATCTTCTCGCTCGTCAACGCGGTCCTGCTGCGGCCGCTGCCGGTGCGGGATGCCTCATCGCTGATGGCGGTCTCGACGACCGACCAGCGCAATCCCGGAAACCTGCCGATCTCGCATCTCAATTTCAAGGACCTGCGCGCGCAGAACGCCGCCTTCAGCGGCATGGCCGCGTTCACGTTCGCGCAGGCGAATTACAGCACCGGCAAGGAATCGGAGCAGATCCCGATCCAGCTCGTCACCGCGAATTATTTTTCGCTGCTCGGCGCCCAGCCGGCGCTCGGACGTGGGTTCCTCCCCGAGGAGGAGGCCTCTCCGACGGCCGTGACGGTGATCAGCCATGGCTTCTGGGAGCGCAGCCTCGGCTCCGATCCGAACATCGTCGGCAGGACGCTGACGCTGAATCGCACGGCGTTCACGATCGTCGGCGTCGGCCCGAAGAATTTCTCCGGCACGCTGCTCGGCGGCGGCCCGTCGCTGTGGGCGCCGCTCTCGATGCACACCGTGCTGCAGCCGGGATTCGACTGGTACGAGACGCGGCGCGGCCTGTTCCTGTTCGCGCTTGGCCGCCTGACGCCGGGCGTCACGCCCGAGCAGGCGCGCGGGAATCTCCGCACCGTGTTCGCGAATCTCGAGCGGGCGTTCCCCGCCGACAACAAGGGCCGCAGCGCCACCGCCGTACCGCTGCTCGACGCCCGGCTGAACCCGAACGGGCAGGGGCCGAACATCGTCCTGCGGCTGTCGTCGATTCTGATGATCGTGGTCGGGATCGTGCTGCTCATCGCCTGCGCGAACATCGCGAACCTGCTGCTGGCGCGCGCGTCGAAGCGGCGGCGTGAAGTCGCGATTCGGCTGGCGCTCGGCGCGAAGCGCGCGCGGCTGATTCGCCAGCTGCTGACCGAGAGTCTGCTGCTGGCGGGCGCCGGCGGCGCCATGGGGCTGCTGCTCGCCTACTGGTGCCTGAGCGCGCTGGCCGGGGCGGACCTGCCGCTGCCCTTCCCCATCGACGACACCCTGTCGCTGGATCCGCGCGTCCTCGGCTTCACGGCGCTGCTCGCGATCGCCACCGGGATCCTGTTCGGGCTCGCGCCGGCGATTCAGGCGTCGAAAGCGGACGTCGTGCCGGTGCTCAAGAACGAACTGGTGCCGTCCGGCGCCGGCGCCCGCGGCGTGATGAAGTACCTGTCCCTGCGGCAGGCGCTCGTCGTCGCGCAAGTCGCGGCCTCGCTGGTGGCCCTGATCGCCGCGGGCATCTTCCTGCGCGACCTTCGACACGCGCAGCACATCGATCCCGGCTTCGTGACCGACGGCGTGCTCGTGATGAACTTCAACCTCGGGCGCGAGGGCTATACGCCGGAGCGCGGCCAGGTCTTCTTCGAGCAGGTGACCGAGCGGGCCGCGGCCCTGGCCGGGGTCCGGGGCGCGGCGATCGCGCAGAACCCGCCGCTCGCCGGCGGCTTCCTGCGCAGCGTGTTCCCCGAAGGCGCCGAGACGACCACGCGCGATCGGATCCTGGTGCAGGTGACCACCGTCGGCCTCGGCTACTTCCAGACGATCGGCATTCCGATCGTCCGCGGGCGCGACTTCAGCCGCGGCGACACGGCCACGTCGGCCAAGGTCGTGGTCATCAACCAGACAATGGCGCAGCAGTTCTGGAAG
>JABFWM010000432.1 GCA_013362195.1 Acidobacteriota bacterium | reverse complement strand
GACGCCGCCCGTGTACGACGTCGAGATCCCAGTCGGGGGGCGAGCCGCAGGGAAGGTCGCGGTAGCCAAGCAGATTGAACCGGCCTGCGGTCAGGCGATCGGCGCGGGTCGTGGCGTCTGCCGCGGCGCCGGAGAAGCGATCGGCGATCCGGCTGACGAGCGCGTCGCGCTCGCGCGCGCGCAGCGGCCAGCACGATGCGCGCGTGACGAAGTGGCGTGCGAGCCGTTGGTGCGCGTCCTGCCAGCGCTCGCCGCCGAGCGCGGCGATCGCGTGTCCGACGCCGTCGCCTGCGCCGGGCTCGAGGAGGCGGGTCGCATCGGATCGACGCCACTGCGGCGGCCGCACCGCGTGCTGCAGGCGTGTGGTGACCTTGCGCGCCTCGCACGCGAGGCGGAACGACAGTTCGTCCGGATCCATCGACGCGATCCGGCGCAGCACTCCCCGGGCGTTCATGCCGGTGTGATGGCCGCGGTCGCCCCGGGCTGGACGAGGCCGCGATACACCTGAATCCACTGCTGCCGCACCGCGGACCACTGGTAGCGCGCGCACGACGCCACGGCCGCGTCGATCAACCGACGCGACAGATCCGGCTCGTCGAGCAGCCGCAGGATTGCCGCCGCGGCCGCCGCGTCATCGTTGGCGGGAACGAGCAGGCCATGCACGCCGTCGGTGAGGATGGCGGGGACGCCGCCGGCGTTGGTCGACACGACCGCGCAGCCGCTCGCGAACGCTTCGAGCACCGAAGACGGCATGTTGTCGATGTCGGGCGTTTGCAGGTAGATGTCGGCGTCGGCGTAATACCGCCAGATCGCGTCCGGCGCGACGCGCCCGACGAACGTCACGTGCCTCAGTCCCAGCGCGGACGCGAGGCCGCGCAGCGCCGGCTCCTGCGATCCGCCGCCCACGAGCGTCAGCGTCGCCTCGGGCCAGCGATCCTGCACGCGCCGAAACGTCCGGAGGGTGCAGGCGACGTTGTACAGCTCCTCGAAATTCCGCGTCGACACCAGCCGCGGCCGCAACGGGTCGCGGCGGCGGAACCGGAAGCGATCCACATCGACGATGTTCGGGATGATCTCCGACGCGATGCCGAACTGCGCGAACACGTCGTGGAGAAACCGCGACGGGACGGCGTTGCGGTCCACCCATCGCAGCGTGGCCCGCGCGACCGCGGATCGTCGCAGGTGGTCGGGCGCTTCGCCGCTGCGGTAGTTCATGACGACGGGCTTTCCGAGCAGCTTCGCGACGAGCACCGCGGGCAGCGGCGCCAGCAGAAACGAGAAGTACGACGCCGAGAAGACGTGGACGAGGTCGGCGTGCCGCAGCTCCCGCAGGAGCAGCGGCCAGTAGGTCATTTGGGTCGCGACGGTGCGGGCATACTTCACGCGAACGGCACGGCCGAGCGGCCCGGGGGGCTCCGGATTGATCGGGACGAGCCACGCCCGCACCTCGTCGTCGTTTTGCCAGGACCTCAGCAGGCGATCCGCCTGCACCGCTTGCCCACCGAGAATGTTCATCGATGGGGCGACTAACGCTACGTTCAATTTGCGGGTGGTGGTCATCGCCTGATGCGTCGAGCTCTGCAAGCCACGCGCCGCGAGCGCGGCTACTGTCCGGTATCCCTGCAGAGACGCGGGCGATGAAGTGATGAGAACGTTACGTTACACGAAAGTGTCTTACCTACCAACTGAGCGGTATTGCGTTACACCTGCGTATTCATTGGGCGTTGAGTAAGCGCCGTGTAAATTGTTCAAACGGTTGAGTCGTGATGGAAAGCCCGATGAGTCTCGCGATCCGGCGCTGAACCATAAGTCCAAGAGATTCAGCCGTTTTTGCGTGTGGTCAGGTCCTTGCCTCTCTGGCGGTCCGGCGGGGCTGACCGACGCCCCCGCTTTTTCAAATCCAACTGTCACGCCGACGTTCGCTTGCTCAACAGTAGCAAAGAACCCGAGGCGTGCGCCTGCTGTTCAGACGCGCGAACACGCCCGTGTGTGCCCGCGTGACAGCGAACGGCTGTAAGCGAGGTCCAGCGTTTGTCGAAGATGGTTCTGCGCATTGTCCCGTTGTTCACGCTCGTCTGGCTGCTGGCGCTGCCCGCGCGCGCCCACACCTGGATGTGGATCGACGCCCCGGTGCAGGGGGCGCAGGTCGCGAGCGATTTCTTTGTCGGCGGGTGGGCGATCGATACGGCGGCAAGCGTAGATTCCGGCATCTCCGTCATTCACGTCTGGGCGTACCCGGCCGACGGCCGCCCGCCGATTTTCCTCGGCGAAGTGGGGCACGGACCGCGGCCTGACGTCGCGCGCGCGTTCGGCGGCGCGCAGTTCACCAATTCCGGCTTCGGCGTGATCGTCCGCGGGCTGCGGCCCGGCGGCTACATGATCGCCTTCTTCCCGTTCAACACCCTGATCGGCGGGTTCGATTACGCGCGCGCCATCGGCGTGAACGTGACGGTGGTCGGGCGCGCCCCGGCCCCGGCCGCGGCGCCCGCGCCGGTGGACGTGCCCAGTCCCGCCGGTTCGGTGCCGCTGAAAGTCCTGCAGTGGAACATCCATCACGGCGTCGGCACCGACGGGTCGTACAACATCGATCGGCTGGCCTCGTGGATGGCGCGGCTCAGCCCCGACGTGATTTCGATCAACGAGGCCGAGAAGAACACCTACTGGGGCCGCGAGGATCAGCCGGCGCGGTTCGCCCAGATGCTGACCCAGAAGACCGGCCAGACCTGGTACTACCACTTCGCGCAGGAGTTCGGCGGCGGCGATGCGAACGGCAAGGGCAACCTCGTGCTCTCGCGGTTTCCGTTCACGTCCACCGCCCGTGACAGTCTGAGCTGGGACCGCACGATGTCGACCACCGCGGTGATCGTCAACGGGCGCACCATCACGCTCACCTCCACGCACCTCGATCCGTATTCACGCTCGCGCCGACTTTCGCAGGCGCAGCAGATCGTCTCGCTCGCCGACCAGTACGCCGAGGCGCGGATCATCTGCGGAGACTTCAACGCATGGCCCGATCAGTCGTCGATCTCGACGATGACCACGCGGTATCGCGACGCGTGGGCCGATGCGGCCGCCGCCGGCCGCGCCCGCTCGTACGCTGGCAACAACGGAGAAACCAAGAAAGGACGTATCGACTACATCTACTACTCCAAGGGCGCATCCGTGCTGTCGCTTCGCAAGGTGGAAGTGCCGGACACGCGTGACGCCTCTGGACGCATGCCCTCGGATCACCGTCCGGTGCTTGCGACGTTCGACGTGAAGTAACCATTCACTGACCGCCAGTGAAGTCCCCATTCACCCGTTACCCGAGAAACCCAGACGATGATCAATGCGATCCGCATGTCCAGCCGTGTCCGGCGCGCCGCCGGGCTGGCTCTCCTCTCCGTGACTGTCGCCGCGCCGGTGGCGGCGCAGTCGACGATCACCCTGCCCGACAGCAGCGCGACGACGCTGCGGGGCGGCAGCTATGCGTCGACGAATTACGGCGGCCAGGCCGTCATCGAAACGCGCGCGAGCAGC
>JABFWM010000580.1 GCA_013362195.1 Acidobacteriota bacterium | reverse complement strand
GATCCCGACCAGCGCCAGATCGTCGGTGGGATTGCGATAGAAGGCCGCCGACAGCGCCGCGAGCGCATCGCGCGCGTTCGACACCTGGACCCACGGAACGGACGTACCCGCGGGCGGCGACGCCTCGGCGACGACGGCGAGGGCGCCTTTCGCGATCGCCTGCGGTGCGAAGCGCACGCCGTCGGCATGCTCGCCGCGGATCGCCACGAACACCGCACCGGGCGTGACCGCACGCGAGTCGTAGGCGATCGACGTCACCGGCAGACGTTCGAGAACCTCCTGGAGGGTCATTCCGGTGCGCCTCCGGCGGCCAACGGGACGAGCGGCCGTCGGCCGAGGCGCAGATCGCAGCTGTCCCCGCGCACGAGCACCGCGCCCGGCTCCGGCGTCTGCGACACGACGAAGCCGTCGCCGTTCAGGCGCGCGGTGAGGCCGATCCGCGAGAGCACGCGGACGGCGTCGCGCGCGCTGAGGCCGCTCAGGTCGGGCATCAGGCCGCTCCGCGCCGGCTCGACGACCGTCACGATCGTGCTGGTGCTCGCGGGCGTGATCGGCTGCGGCGCCTCCGACAGATCGTGCCGCGCGACCATGACCGGCGGCGGCGCGTTGAGCGTCGGGCCGATGCCGAGATAGGTCAGCGCCGCTTCGGCGATGCGCTTGAACACCGGAGCCGACACCGCGCCGCCGGTGTAGCCGTTGCCGTGCGGCGAATCGATGACGACGAGGATCGTGAGCGCCGGCTTGCGCGACGGAATGAAGCCGACGAACGAGGCGTTGTAGTCGGATTTCTGGTAGCGGCCGTTCACGAGCTTCGCCGCCGTGCCCGTCTTGCCGGCGACCGTGTAGCCGGGAATCTGCGCGGCCTTGGCGGTGCCACGCTCGACGACCTGCTCCATGATGGTGGTGAGCGTGGCCGCGGTCTCCGGGGAAATCGTCTCGCGCAGGACCTTGTGCGGAACGTCGGCGCGCTTGCCGTCCTTGAGAAACGCGCGCACCACGCGCGGCTCGATCAGGTGCCCGCCGTTGGCCACCGCGCTGACGGCGGTGGCCATCTGCAGCGGCGTGACGCCGACCTGATAGCCCATCGACACCGACGCGAGCGCACTCGGATCGAGCCGATCCGGGCTCCACACGATGCCCGGCGTCTCGCCGCGGAAATCGGGCGCCAGGGTCTGGCCGAAGCCGAAGCGATCGACGTACTCGCCGAGCAGCTGCGGCCCGAGCTTCAGGCCCACCTTGATCGCGCCGACGTTGCTCGACTTGACGATCACGTCGGTGAACGAGAGCAGCCCGTAGTGGTGCGTATCGTGGATGGTGCGCGACCCGAAGGTGATGTAGCCGGGGCTGGTCTCGATCGGCGTATCGGGCGTGATCACGCGGTGCTCGAGCGCCGCGGAGGCCGTGACGATCTTGAACGTGGATCCGGGTTCGTAGAGGTCCTGGATGGCGCGGTTCCGCCGCGCCTCCTCGTCTGATCTCGTGAACGCGTTGGGATTGAAGGTCGGCCAGTTCGCCAGCGCCAGGATCTCGCCGCTGCGCGGATCCATGATGAGCGCGCTGCCGCCGGCGGCATGGTTCTCGCGCACCGCCGCGCGCAGCTCGCGCTCGGCGACGTACTGCAGGTACTGATCGATCGTCAGCTCGATGTCGGCGCCCGCGGTCGACGGACGCTCGACGCGGCTGAACAGCGCGTGCCGCTTCGCATCGGTCTGGATGAGGACCTTGCCGTCCTTGCCGCGAATCTGCGAGTCGTACGCCGACTCGATGCCGCCGAGGCCGACGTTGTCGAGGCCGACATAGCCGAGTACGTGCGCGGCCAGTTCGGCCTTGGGATAGTAGCGGCGGCTTTCCTTCAGGAGGGTGATGCCGGGGAGGCTCAGATCTCTGACCTTGCGCGCTTCGGCGGGCGACACCTGCCGGGCGACGTAGACGAAGGCGCCGCGGCGGCGCAGCTTCTTCGCCATGTCGACGCGTCGATCGCCGGTGCAGCCGTCGAGCACGCGGCACATCGACGCCGCGACGCCGTCGGGATCGTCGATCTCCGAGGGGTCCGCCGCGATCGTGTCGGCATCGACGCTGTAGGCGAGCAGGCGCCCGTGGCGATCGAAGATCTCGCCGCGCTTCGCGGGCGGCACGACCGTGCGCGTCTGCTGGCGCTCGGCGCGGGCCATCAGGTCGGCGTGATTGATCACCTGCAGGTAGACGAGCCGTGCTTCGATGCCGGCCGTCCACATCGCAAACAGCCCGGCGCAGACGATCAGCCGTGCCCGGACGTGGGCCCGCCATTCCGGCGCGCCCGCCGGCTCGCGGCACGCCGGCACGGACGCCGAACCGCTCCGCGGCACCCGCCACGGAAGTCGGAATCTCGTACTGGCGTCCGAGTGGTGGGCCACCGACGTCCTCATTGACATAGATCGCCCGGCGCGTCACCGCGCCGCGACGACGGATTTTTCCGGCGGCGCGGTCGGCGTCACGCGCTCGATGACAATCGCCTGGTCGCGCGACGGCGCAACCAGGTGCAGCTGCTCGGTCGCGATCTTCTCGATCCGCCGCGGCGCCCGGAGCGTCTCGATCTCGAGCCGGAGATGCCGGTTGACCTCTTCTTCCGCCGCGCGCTCCTGCTGCATCCGCTCGATCTGATAGCCGTGCCGCAGCAGCTCGAAGTGCTGCCACGCCGAGAACAGCAGCACGACGACGAGGGACATCCCGATCACCATCGAGCGCCAGAGCTGCCGCTGCCGCGCTTCGTCGACCTCGCGGACGATCGGGTTGTTCCGCACGTCCTTCTTGATCGCGTATTCGAAATCCATCGACGTCATGCGGCCCTCTCGATCGCGCGCAGCTTCGCGCTGCGCGCGCGCGGGTTGCGCGCCAGCTCATCGTCGGCCGGCACGAGCGGCCGCTTCGTCACGATGCGCATCGCCTCTTCCGCCTTTTCGATCGCGCGGAACGTGTGCTTTACGATCCGGTCCTCGAGCGAGTGGAACGCGATCACCGCGAAGCGCGCGCCCTGCAGCAGGCGCCGGCCCGCCTGAACCAGAAACTGGTCGAGGCCCTCCAGCTCGCGGTTCACCCAGATGCGCAGCGCCTGGAACGTGCGCGTCGCCGGATCGATGCGCTGATAGCCGCGATGCGGCACCGCGCGGCGCACCAGCGCGGCCAGCTGCCCGGTCGTTTCGATCGGCGTCGACTCGCGCGCCTGCACGACCGCGCGCGCGATGCGGCGTGAATATCGTTCCTCGCCGTACTCGTAAATCACGTTGGCGAGCGCCGTCTCCTCGACGTCGCGCAGCCACTCGGCGGCGGTCGGTCCGCCCGCCTGATCCATCCGCATGTCGAGCGGCTCGTCGCGGCGGAAGCTGAACCCGCGGCCTTCGGCGTCGAGCTGCATCGACGAGACGCCGAGATCCGCAAGCGCACCGGCGACCGCCGCAATCCCCCGCGCGTCGAGCACCCGATCGATGTCGCGGTAGTCGGCGTGCACCAGTTCGACGCGATCGCTGAACGGCGCGAGCGTTCGCTCG
>JABFWM010000478.1 GCA_013362195.1 Acidobacteriota bacterium | reverse complement strand
GTCGTGTCGGAGGTCTGGAAGAGGATCTCGGAGCGGTTGATGTCGTCGCGCACGACCAAGAAGATGTGGCTCGCGCCGCCGGTGTCGTTGCGTGTGAGCTTCGCGAAGTAGATCCCCGAGACCGCGGTCGCGGGCACCACCCAGGACGCCGATACCGCCCAGGTGCCGCAATCGACCAATCCGGTCGCGGGCACGCTCAGGCAGGTTGGCTGGCGCTGCGGCAGCACCGCGGACGGCGTGATCGACGCGATCTTCCGCGCCCCATCGCCGCGGTAATAGCCCATGCGATAGATGTCGATCGCGTAGGCGGCGGCGTCCGTGTCGATCTTGAAGGACTGGGTATCGCCGGGCGCGACGCTGATATCGGTCGCGAACCCCTGGATGCTGGCGTCGCCGGCGCTGGAGACGTCCCAGAGGCTTGCCGGACTGCCCGCGTTCTGGTTCTCGCACGCGACCGGGTTGACCGTCGGACCGCACGCGCTGGCCGCCGCCACATGCGGCGGTCGTGCGGTGCCGATCGCCAGCGCCATCAACCCTGCGGCGAGCACCGCCCGCATCCCGAACCGCCACGCTGCTGCACGAATACGCTTCGCCATCACGCTCCTAGATCGGACGTCCTCGTCACCGTCCGATCGAACAATCGCCGCCGCGCACGAAAGCCCGCGCTTGCGCGAGTTTTGTCTCCGCCTCGAAGGAAAGCTGCCCGCCCGATTCAGCGCGTGGTGCGCGCGCGCGCCGCGAGCGCGGAGCCGAGCGCCATCAGGCCGGCGCCGAAGATCAACAGCACGCTCGCTTCACTCGGCGCGGCTTCGCTGCGCGCGTAGAAGAACAGGATTCCCGCGAGACACAGGCACGCGATGAACAGCGTCGGCCACCAACTCCGCGGCGATCCGCTTCGCCCGTCTGCGGGCGCGAACGAGTCGACGGCAAGACTCTGGGTCGTCATAGATCCTCCGGATTCACTGGTAGGGAGGCCGCGCTCATCACGCGGCGGGACGTGAGATAGCAACGGCCGGGCCAGAGGATGGGCGCCGGAAAGGAGACAAATGCGGTCTACCTGAAAGGCTTCCAGACGCCGAACTTTCGTCGTCGTTGCGGCAGACGTTTGCGGGCGGATTAACGCCGCGGGGCCCGCGTCAACCCCTGTATCTCCGCGCGCTTACCGCGATTGTCCGGGGCTGGAAGGGGGTTTGCTCAATGAGGGGCACACCCGTATGCAGACCGCGTCCAGCGCTCCGCAGGCGATACCTGCGACGTCCGTCCTTGCCGACCTGCGTGAAATGGTCGTCGAGCAGTTCGAGTACCGCGAGGTGCTGCGGCAGATGACGCTGCGCGACCTCACGCTCCGTTACAAGCAGACGGTGATGGGGTTCGGCTGGGCGGTGCTGATGCCGCTGGTGAACACGGCGGTGTTCTCGGTCATCTTCACGCGCGTCGCGCGGCTCGACGTGGGGATGCCGTATCCGCTCTACGCCTTCTGCGGGCTGCTCGCGTGGAACTTCTTCGCGTCGGCGCTCCGCTTCTCGGTGACCTCGCTGACCAGCAACCAGATTCTCGTCAGCAAGATTTATTTCCCGCGCGAGATCTTTCCGATCTCCGCGGTGCTCGTCGCGGTGGTCGATTTCGCGGTCGCGCTGCTGCCGCTCGCCGCGCTGATGCTCTATTACCGGGTGCCGGTCGGCGCCCCGCTGCTCCTGCTTCCGGTCGTCGTGCTCGTGCACGTCATCTTCACGACCGCGATCGGGCTGCTCCTGGCGATGGGCAATCTCTTCTACCGCGACGTCAAGTACCTCTTCGAAGTCGCGATCACGATGTGGATGTTCGCGACCTCGGTGCTCTATCCGGTGCAGCGCGTCGGCGGGCGCATCGGCGCGCTGCTCGGGCTCAACCCGATGACCGGCATCATCGACGCCTATCGATCGGTGCTGCTGCTGAACGCCTGGCCGTCTCCGACGCTGGCCGCCGCCGCGCTCGTCTCGACGCTGCTGCTCGCGATCGCCTGGTTCGCGTTCCACCGGTCCGAGTTCGCGTTTGCGGAGCACCTCTAATGGCCTCGCCGTCGGTCGTCGTCGAACACGTCTGGAAGAAGTTCCGCCGCGGCGAGCGGCACGACACGCTGCGCGATCTGGTGCCGTCGCTGGTGCGCCGCGCCTTCGGGCCGCGGTCGGCGTCGCTGCGCCCTGAAGAGTTCTGGGCGCTGCGCGACCTGTCGTTCACGGTGAGCCCGGGCGAGGCGCTCGGCGTCATCGGCCCGAACGGGGCCGGGAAGTCCACGCTGCTCAAGATGCTCAGCCGGATCCTGCGGCCGACCAGCGGCCGCCTGGCGCTGAAGGGCCGCGTCGGATCGCTCATCGAAGTCGCGGCGGCGTTCCATCCGGATCTCACCGGACGCGAGAACGTCTATCTGCAGGGCGCGATCATGGGGATGCGCCGCGCGGAGATCGCCCGCAAGTTCGACGACATCGTCGCCTTCTCGGGCATCGAGGAGTTCATCGACACGCCGGTGAAGCGGTACTCGTCGGGCATGAACGCGCGGCTCGGGTTCTCGATCGCCGCGCACCTCGATCCCGACGTGCTGCTCGTCGACGAAGTGTTGAGCGTCGGCGATGCCGGCTTCCAGCAGCAGTGCGTCGATCGCATGCGGCAGCTGATCGCCCGCGGCACGCCGGTGGTGTTCGTGTCGCACAACCTCCCCGCAGTGCTGCAGCTGTGCACGCGGGTGATGGTCGTGGATCACGGGACGGTGTTGTTCGACGGCCAGCCGGCCGCCGGCGTCGCCGAGTACCGGCGCGTGCCCTGGGCGCGGAAAGCCGCCGCCGTCGAGCGCGACGCGCGCGACGTGCAGATCGGCCGCGTCCAGCTGCTCGACGAGCAGCGCGAGGACGCCGCGGTGTTTGCCGCCTCGTCGCGGCTGACCGTGCGCATCGGCTACGAGGCGCGCCGGCCGGTCCGCTGCCATTTCGCCGTCGATATCTACAGCGCCGACGGCGTCTATTGCGCCGGCATCAACAGCCGCATGGATCGCCGGGACTTCGGTGTCCTCGAGGGCGGCGGCGTCGTCGACCTCGCGTTTCCGCGGCTCGCGCTGCTCCCCGGCTGCTACGTGATCTCCGTCGGCATCCTCGACGCGCAGGGGCTCGGGCCGCTCGACGTGCAGCACCGCGCCTACCCGTTCTCCGTCGCCTCGGAAGAGCGCGACCTCGGCGTCGTGCACCTGGAGCGCGCGTGGCGCCACGAATCCTATGCATCGGTTGCAGCGGGCGCGTCCGCTGCCGGAGGACTCGAATGATTTCCGACAACGTCGTGCTCGGTGAAGGCGTCACCATTCCGCAGCCCCAGCTCGTGAACCTGTACGGGTGCACGGTTGGCGACAACACGAAGATTGGCGCGTTCGTCGAGATCCAGTCGGACGCGGTGATCGGCAGGAACTGCAAGATCTCCAGCCACTCGTTCATCTGCTCGGGCGTGACCATCGGCGACGGCGTGTTCGTCGGCCACGGGGTCATGTTCATCAACGACCTCTT
>JABFWM010000085.1 GCA_013362195.1 Acidobacteriota bacterium | reverse complement strand
AGTTTCGAGGTTGTGGCCGTCGAAATTCCTCCAGCTGTCGAGGCGCGTGCTCAGCGTGACCGTGAGGCGCGACATGGCTTGAATGAGATCCTGGGCGTACGCGCCGGCAATCTGCTGCGTGCCGCCTGACACGCGGTGGAGCGTCACCCGCGTGCCGGTCGTCGCATCGAGTCCATCTTCTTCGCTGTCGCCGTCGACCCGGCGCCAATCGGCGCCCGCGGTGATGGCATGCTGGCCGAATGCCCGTGAGTACTGGACGTTGCTGCCGAACGCACGCACCGGGACGCGCTGGTCGAGCGTCATTCGACCGAAGCTGCGCGGCGGCGTCGCCGCGGGCACGGCGAGGAAGTTGCTGTGGAAAGTCTCGCGATCCCCGAACAGGCTCGCGCGCAGTTCGCCCGCGTCGCCCGTCCGGACGCGTACGCCCGTGCTCGCCGACGCCCAGCGCGTGCGGTTCGCTTCTTCGGTGCCGTCGATCGTGCTCGCCTTGCCGTTGTCGCGCGCCTCGCGGAAGTAGCCGCCGCGGGCGAACAGCCGGACGCGATCGGTCGCGTCGTAGTCGAATTTCACGCTGGCATTGCCGTACTGGACGCGTGCATTGTTGTCGACGCGGCCGCGTTCGGCTGCCGCGACGATCGGGTAGCCGTCGGTGTCGAGCGCGCTGGCGCTCGCGACGACCCCGACGGGCCCCCACACGTCGCCAAACGCGATGTCCGCCTTGGGTGTGCCGCGGTTTCCGTACTGCGCCTGCACATCAACCTGCCGGCGCGACGCCGCGCTGCTGACGATGTTGATGACGCCGCCCATCGCGTAATTGCCGTACAGGCTGGACGAGGGGCCGTCCACGACCTCGATGCGTTCCGTGCTTTCGAGCGGCACGCGCGTCCAGTAGACCCAGCCGCCGAACGGATCGTTGAACGGAACGTCGTCGAGCAGGACGAGCGTGCGGCTCACGCCGCTCGGCCCGATGCCCCGCAGCGACACCCCCTGCGTCGTCGGATGCGCGGCAAGACTGCTGGTGCGCCGGAACAGGCTGAACGTCGGCACCTGCCGGAGGACGTCGTCGGCCACCACGGCCGGCGACTGGCGCACTGTTTCTCGATCGATGACCGAGACGCTCGCGGGCACATCGCCGGTGCGCAGCTCGCTCCTGACCGCCGTCACCGTGACGGTTTCCGTCACGCTTGCCGGCGCCAGCACGACATCAATCCGCGCGACGTCGGTGGCGGGACGCACCGTCTGCCGCGTCTCGGCGAAGCCCGCGGCGCGGACGATGAGCACGGTGTCGGCCGCGCTACCGAGCGCGACGTGAAAGCTGCCATCCCGGCCGCTGATCGCGGTGCGTTCGACGCCAGAGGCGTCGTGCACCGTCACCGACGCGCCGGAGATCACCCCGCCACTTGGATCGCGGACGATGCCCGAGACGACGTGCGGGTCGGCGGTCGGTCGCGCTTCGACAATCGGGGCGGGCGACTGCGCGGCCGCGGCGAGCGGCGACACCAGCAGCGCACCGAGCAGCAGCACCGTCCTCATGAGGCCGTCTTCACCGCGACACCCCAGGGACTGCCGCCGACCGCGATGCGCTTCTCCGTCTTCCCGGTGGCGATGTCGACGACCGACACGTCCCCCGACGGTCCGTTGGCGGTGTACAGCTTGCTGCCGTCGGCGCTGATCGCGATGCCCCACGGCCGCGCGCCGACGTCTTCGATGACGCGCGTGACCTTGCGCGACGCGACGTCGATTTCCGCAATCGACTTCGCGCGCCCGAGCGACACGAACAGCTTCGCGCCGTCCCGGGAGAGCACCGCCCCCATCGGCCGCGGCGGCGTGGTCGCGCCGGGATTCTTTGGAATCTGGATCGTGTCGGTGACCGTGTGCCCGGCGGAATCGAAGACGGTCACGATGCCGCCGTTCTCGCTGGTCACGAAACCCGTCGCGCCATCGCGCGAAAAAGCGATCGCGCGTGGGCGCGGGCCCGTCTTCATCCGCGCGAGCACCTTGAAGCCGGCGGTATCGATCGCGACCACCTCGTTCTCGCCTTCGCAGCTGACGTAGACGACGCGGCCGTCGGGCCGCACGGTCACGCCTTCCGGCTCTTCGCCCACTTTGACGCGCGCGCGCACCGCCGCCGCGTCGAGATCGAGCACCGACATCTCCGCCGCGTCTTCGTTCGAGACGAACAGCGTCTTGCCGTCGGGAGAGATGTCGAACGACTCGGGATCCTGACCGCTTTGATACTTGCGGACGACCTCGCCGCCCGGCAGTTCGACCAGGCCGATGCCGTCGGCGTCGCGGTCGGCGGGCGGCAGCTTCGATTCGTCGACGCCTGGTCCGCCGATGGGCGATCCCGACAGCGCGACCAGCAGGTGCTTGCCGTCAGCGGCGAGCTTGATTCCACGCGGCCGCTTGCCGACGCTCAGTCGCTGCACGACGCGTCCGGCTTCCGGATCGACGACCACGACCGCGCTGCCGGTCTCGTCCGAGACATACAGACGCGGCCCGTGGCCGCTATCCGCGGCGGCGGGGGTGGACGAGGAAGACGATGACGAAGTGGACGGCTGGGACGAGCGAGTGCACGCGCCGAGCGCGGCACTGCCCAGCAACGCAGACACGAGGAACGTCCGGGACAGCCCGGCGCGCAGCAGCATGGTGACAAGATTACCCGATACCCGCGACCGGCTCGCAGGGCTATTTCAGAACGTGATCGCGTCCTTGTTCTGTTCGAGCGCTTTCGCGTCGACGCCCGGCACCTTCGCGAGCGCCTCGAAGTCGGCGAAGGGACCGTGCTCCTCGCGATACTTGACGATCTTCTGCGCGTCCTCGGACGTGAGCCCGACGGCTTCGATGATGTCGTCGGCGCGGCTGCGGTTCACGTTCACTTTTCCGTAGTGATGCACGAGATAGCCGAGCAGCACATCGTAGTTGTCGTCGGTGATCGGCGCGCCGAGCTTGGTCATCTTCTCGAGCGTCTCTTCCCACTGGGTCTTGGTGCGCCGCGCAGCGACGATGCGGTCGGATGGATGGCACTTCGAGCAGACGGCCTGAAACGCCTGGGCGCCAGGATCGTCCGCCGGATCCTGCACCGAGGCGAGGGTCGCGGCCATTGAAAGAAGGAGCGCCGCCGCGCAGGCGAGCGCCCACGCGCTGACGGAAGTCCGGACGTGCCGTGGATCGTGTGTCATCACCAAAAGTCCCTGTAAAAAGTGTATTACAGTTCGAAGAAGGTGATCGGTCAGGTTCAGCTCGTCAGATCACTGGCCCTCGCGCTGGCCCTCATGTCGATCGCCGCGACCGGCATGGCGCAACTGCAGGTTGCGGTGCTCCGCGGGATTGTGATCGACGGCCGCAAGCAGCTCGTCGCCGACGCGCGCGTTGTGCTCGCCGACTTCCAGGGCAGCCCGATCAGCGCACGGCTGACCGGCGCCGATGGCGCCTTCTTCATCGCCGACGTCGCGCCGGGCGAATTCCGCCTGCGTGTGGAACTGCAGGGCGCCGTCGTCTTTGTGCAGCCACTCGTCGTGAGTGGCTC
>JABFWM010000029.1 GCA_013362195.1 Acidobacteriota bacterium | reverse complement strand
CCTCACTCTTTTCGAAAAAGGAGAATCTGCTCGTCCTGCATCGTCGCGTAGAGACCGAACACGATCTTGGGGATGACGCGCTCGACGGCAAGGCCGGCGTCGCGCGCCCAGTCGGCCATCGTGCCGGTCGTCGTCACCTCGCGGCCGTCGACGGTCGCGTCGCCGACCACGAACGCGGCGCGCGCGCCGGGTTTGAGCACGCGCGCCACTTCGTGAAACACCGCCTGCATGTCCTCGTTGTAGAGGCGCAGCTTGTCGTGCGCGTTGCGGCCGCGGACGCCGGTCATGCGCGTGCGGAGATCGGGCACATCGATCCCCATCGCTTCGAGCGCGTGATCGTCGTTCTTCACATAGTCGAGCGCGATGGAGTAGGGCGGCGACGTGACGATGACGTCGACCGAATTCGCGCCGATGCCGGAGTTCCCGAGCGCCCGCGCGTCGCCGACGGACACCGTCACGGATCCGGGGGTCAGGGCGAACCGCTTCACCGCGTCGGCGTGGGCCGTCACCGATTCGAGCATCGCGTCGAGGTTCTTGCGGAACGACGCCGCTTCGTCCCGGTGCCGGCGCGCGACGTCGCTGGCCGTGACCATGCGCGCCACTTCGACGAAGTCGCGCAGCGATTCGCTGGCATCCGGCGGCAGCCGGAGCCGCGTCACGTCGCCCTGCAGCGCCGACCCCACGAACCCGCGGATCTCGTCCACGGCCATCCACGCCGTCGTCTTCACCTTCGTCAGCAGCACGCAGAGCGGCGAAATGTCGACGCCGACCACGCGCAGGCCGAGCAGCGACGCTTCGAGCGCGGCGGTGCCGCTGCCCACGAACGGCTCGCACGCCACGTCCCCCGGCTTGGCGCCGAGAATGTTGTACAGCGCGCGCACCATCTGCGGGTGAAACTTGCCGCGATACGGGTAGATCCAGTGCGTCAGGTACTGGTTGACCGAGCGGGTGCGATTGAACGCGCCGCCCTGGTACCGCGGCCGAATGAGCTGCGCGTAGACGGTGTCGCGCCCGTCGAGCGCGCCGATGTAGGCGGAGCGTTCGAGAATGCGCGGTGCGTTGCCGTTCACGTGCGCGACGAGGCGTCCCCAGTGGTCGCCGGGCCGCTCGCACCCGGTGCACCCGAGCGCCACCAGCTCGGTCCGCGCGAGGTGCTCCTCGTAGAGGAACTGCACGCTGCGGCCGAGCATCAACTGGCTGTGTGTGGTTTCCATGATCCTGCGCTATCTTCGTACCAGAACGCGGGGCCGTTGTACAGCCCCTCCTTTATATATATTCGGCGCGAGCCGGCGCCGTGGACAGGTGCGAGATGGGCGACCGCCGTTATCTTCCCGCCGCCGGACGCGACGCGTTCCTGCCGTTCTACGACCCGATCGTCCGCCTGTTCGGGTTTCGTGACGCGATGGACAGGCTCCTGACACAGGCCGCGCTCGAACCCCATCATCGCGTCCTCGACGTCGGCTGCGGCACCGGCACGCTCGCGGTGGAGATCAAACGACGCTACCCCGGCGTCGATGTCACCGGCCTCGATCCCGATCCCAATGCCCTTGCCCGTGCGCAACGCAAAGCGGAACGCGCCGGCGTGTCCATCCGCCTGGAACGCGGCTTCGGCGATGCGCTGCCCTACGCCAGCGCGACGTTCGATCGCGTGTTCTCGTCGATGATGTTCCACCACCTGCCGGGCGACGAGAAGCCGAAGATGCTCGCGGAGGTCCGCCGCGTGCTGACGGCCGGCGGGCGCCTCGAGTTCCTCGATTTTGCCGGCGCGGCCCGCAGCGTTCTCGCCCACATGCTGCACGGGCGGCAACCGCTGCCCGCCGAAGCCGACGACCGGATGATCCGCCGCTTCCGCGAGGCCGGATTCAGCGAGGCACGTCGGCTCGCCGATCGGAACACCATCTTCGGGCGCATCGCGTGCTATCAGGCGATCGCCCCGGCGATCACGGCCGCCACAGGCGCACAAGGCGCGAGCGGCGAATCAGGCGATCGTGCGTCAGCACCGGAATCGCGTGCACGCGGCTAGTGGCGACGATCACGCGATCGGCTGGATCGCGATGAAACGACTCCGGGAGCTCGGCAACGGCGGCGGCAACATCGGGAGAAACCGGAAGAAGGCGCACCGAACGCGGGTGGGCCGCCGCTTCCAGCCACTCACCGACGGGGATATCGAGCTCGAGCCGGCCGCGCTCGACCAGCATCGCCACTTCCCACAAGCTGATGTCGCTCAGGAAGGGACGCTCCTCGCGCGCGAGACGATCGAGGGCGTCGATGGTTCGGCCGCCCAGCCGCGCGTCCTGGTCGATCCACCACACCCATGCGTGGGTATCGAGGAGCGGCGGCGTCACTTCTGGAGAGCCTGCACGTCCTCATCGCCGACGACCGGTGCGAACGGATCGCCCGTCCAGCGGGCGCGACCGCGGACACGCAACCATGGACGATCCTCCTCGTCGCCGGCAGGCACCAACCGGGCGACGATCCGGCCGCGCTTGGTAATCGTGATTGGCTCACCGCGCTCCCGTACCTGATCGATGAGAGCCAGACAGCGGGCCTTGAACGCGGCGGCGGCGACTTTCATGTGACCAGTTTACATGACCAGTAGACGCGCTCAAAAGGGAGGGGTGCACGGTGCGGCCCGACCCGGGCAATGGGAAGGCTTGCTCACCGTCCAGCGCACACGAGCACGTACCTGTCCGTGAACAGCTTCACATCCGCCGCCTGCACGAACCCCGCGTCGCGCATCCATCCGGCGAGCTGCTGGCGTGAGACCTGGAGCTCCTGCGCGCTGCGCCGGTCCTTGGGGCACGTGACCTGCCCTGTCACGCGACCGCCGCACAATCGCGAGGCTTCACATCGTCGCGAGCGTTCGCGTTGACATACAATGAGCCACCCGCACCCGATGCCCGTTTCCCGAAGTCTTTTCAATGCGCCGGTGTTCGATCTCTCCGTGTGCGATGCCGTCGACTGGCTGCGCGCCCAGCCGGCGGCCTCGATCGATCTGCTGATCACCGATCCGGCCTACGAGTCGCTCGAGAAGCACCGCGCGATCGGCACGACGACGCGTCTCAAGCAGAGCAAGGCGTCGAGCAACAGCTGGTTCACCGTCTTTCCGAACGCGCGCTTCCCGGAACTCTTCGGCGAAGCGTATCGAGTACTCAGGAAGAACACCCACTTCTACCTGTTCTGCGATGCGGAAACGATGTTCATCGCGAAGCCCGAAGCCGAGCGCGCCGGGTTCAGGTTCTGGAAGCCGCTGGTGTGGGACAAGAAAACCATCGGGATGGGCTACCACTATCGCGCGCGCTACGAGTTCATCCTCTTCTTCGAGAAGGGCAAGCGGCGGCTGCACGATCTCGGCGTGGCCGACGTGATCACGGTCCCGCGCATCCACCGCGGCTACCCGGCCGAGAAGCCGCCGGCCGTGTCGCAGGTCCTGATCGGGCAGAGCTCCTCGCGCGGGGACCTCGTCGCCGATCCCTTCATGGGATCCGGCAGCGTCGGAGTCGCCGCCCTCACTCTCGGCCGCCGCTTCC
>JABFWM010000324.1 GCA_013362195.1 Acidobacteriota bacterium | reverse complement strand
TCGCCGAAGGCATCGTCGTCCGTGAGCCGGTGCAGCGATCCGGGCTGCACAAGCACTGGCCATGAACATCGGGATGGTGTGCTACGCCTCGGTCGGCGGGAGCGGCGTGGTCGCGACGGAGCTCGCCCATGCGCTGTCCCAGCGCGGGCACGACGTGTTCCTCATCAGCAGCGACCCGCCGTTCCGGTGGCGCGACGGCGTGCCGGGCCTCACCTTCGAGCGCGTCGACGTGCCGTCGTACCCGCTCTTCAGAGAGCCGCAGTACCTGCTGGCGCTCACGAACACGATCGTGCGCGTCGCCGAGGCGCGGCGGCTCGACATCGTGCACGCGCATTACGCGGTGCCGCACGCGACCGCGGCGTATCTGTCGCGCGAAATGCTCGCGGCGATGCCGGACACGCCGACGCCGAGCACGGTCACCACGCTCCACGGGACGGACATCACGCTGACCGGCAGCGATCCGTCGTACGCGCGCGTCGTCGGGTTCTCGATCGAGCGGTCGGATGTGGTGACCGCGGTGTCGCAGAGCCTCAAGGCCGATACCATCGACACGCTCGGCATCAGGCACGACATCACGGTGATCCCGAACTTCCTCGACTGCGACAGCTACCGGCGGCGCGTGAACCCCGATCTGCGGGCGCGCATGTGCCCGCCGGACCGCTGCGACGCCGTCGTACTCCACGTGTCGAACTTCCGGGCGGTGAAGCGCGTCCACGCGGCGCTCGACGTGTTCCGCCGCATTCGCCGGCACGTGCGCGCCCGCTTCGTGCTCGTCGGCACCGGACCGGTGCGCGCGCACATCGAACGCACGGCGAAGGAGTACGGGTTGGCCGCGGACGTCGTGTTCGCGGGGGAGCAGGCCGATCCGATCGCGTGGCTCTCGATGGCCGACCTGTTCCTGCTGCCGTCGGCGCAGGAAAGCTTCGGCCTCGCGGCACTCGAAGCGATGGCGTGCGAGGTGCCGGTCGTGTCGTCGAACGTCGGCGGGCTGCCGGAGATCGTCATCGACGGCGTCACCGGATTTGCCTGCCCGCCGGATGCGATCGACGAGATGGCGGAGCGCGGGGTCGCGCTGCTCACCGATCCCGCGCTGCGCGACCGGATCACGCGTGCCGCGGTCGACATGGTGCGCACGCGGTACTGCACCAGCCGGATCGTCCCGATGTACGAAGCGGAGTACGAAGCCGTGCGCCAGTCGCGGGCGCGACGATCAGGAGATCAAGGGCTACGTTGACAGTGATCCCCTGTCGGTCACGGGCGGCTGAACGCTAAGCGGGCCCGTTCGGTGTGGAGCTCGTGCAGCAGGCGCATGACGTTGTAGGCGGTCAGCTCCACGAGCACCGTCGTGACCTTCGCGTGCATGTCGTCGCTCAGCTCCGGCTCGAGCTTCTTCATCGCGGCGATCAGCCGCTGCTCCTGGCCGTTCACTTCCTGCTGCGACACGATGCCGTCGGCCAGCGCATCGGTGAACGACTGCAGCTTCGTGACCTGTTCCTGAATGAGTGCATGTTCGGCCTTGTCGTCAAACCAGCTCGTTCGTGCCACGGGTCCTCCTGAATGCCGGGTCTGAAGACCCGGCCTACGCCACTATCAATTTCGCGTGGCCGGGTCCAAAGACCCGGCGTCTACAACTCCTTGACCAGCTGCTTCAATGCGGTGAGGCGCGCCTGGAGCGCGCCGCGCGCGCCATCGCCGCTCGTCTTGTCGAGCATCGCGGCGGGCAGGAACTGCCGATCCGTGCACTCGAGGATCGCGGCCGTCTCCTGCAGCTCGCGCTCGAGCCCCTGCGTGGACGGCATGAACTGCTCGACGACGGTCGCGAGCGATTCGCGCGTGATGTGGTCCGCGCCGGCAAGCAGCGACGCGCGCCACGCCCGGCCCACCATGCCTTCGATGTCGGCGCCGGAGAGATGCCCGCGCTGCGGCACCGGCGGCACGTCCTCCGCCGACAGCGTCGATCCGAGCTTCTTCGCCAGGATCACGAACATCTGCCGGATCTCCGCGTCGTCGGTCGGATAGAAGAGCGGAACGTGCACTTCGGCGCGTCCCTGCCGCTTCAGGTCGATCGGCAGCAGATCCGGACGGGCCGTCAACAGCATCCAGATGATGCGTCCGCGATACGTCGTATCGCCCATCTGCGCCGCGATCATCGCGAAGACGCGGCTCGACGTGCCCGAATCGCCGTCCGACTCGCGGCTGCCGAGCGCCGCATCGGCCTCGTCGACCACCACCACGACCGGTCCCATGGCGCGCAGCACCGACAGCACGCGCTCGAGGTTCCCTTCCGTCTCGCCGACGTATTTCGAGCGGAAGTTCTTCAGGATCACGCACGGCACGCCAATCTCGCCGCTGACGCACTGCGCGAGGAACGACTTGCCGGTGCCGACCGGGCCGCACAGCAGGTATCCCATCGGCAGCGTGTCCAGCGCACCGCGTTTGAGCAGCGCCGCGTCCTCGCGGAGACGGGCTTTCGCCGCGTCGTGGCCGACGACCGTATCGAGCGTCCAGCGCGGTTCGATGAACTCGAGCAGCCCATGACACTGCCGCTCGAGCAGCCGCTTCTTGAGCGCGCGGAACACGGCCGCGTCGAGGCGCCTGCCTCCCTCGCGCGCCGATTGAACCAGCACGTTCAGATCGGTCAGCGAAATGCCGGCCGTCAGCGTCGCCAGCTCCGCGACGTCGAAATCCGAGAACTCCCGGATCGGCGTTTCGCCGACCGCCGCGGCGATGAACGCGGCCCGCATCTTGTCGTCGGGCAGCGGCACGTCGATGGCCGCAACGTGCGGGTTGCCGGTCAGACGATCGCTGAGGTCGGCCAGCTTCTCGTCGACCATCACGAACGCCATGTTGAGCCGTTTGACGTGGGGGCTCATCGCCCAGTTCAACATCGTGACCAGGTGCGATGACGCCTGGATGTTGAGGCGTCCGGGTTCGCCGGACGGAAACACGTATGACGCCTGGTCCATGATCACGGCCACGCTGAGGCGATCGTCCTCGTTCGCCATGATGTTGTTGCGCACGAGGCGATCGAGCGCGGCAAACGCGGCGTTCGGATCCTTCGGCAGCGTACTCAGGTCGCCAAGCTTGCGATTGACGAGTGTGACCATCTCCTTGAGCCGCTGCTCGTCGCGCCCGGCAAACGCGCGCAGGCCGCGGCCGAGGTCGTAGTGCAGCACCAGCGACCACCGGCCAAAGAGCTGTTCCGCCAGGAACTCCGACAGCACGCCGTAACGGGCTCCGGCCGGTGCGGAGGTCGCCGACGCACGTGCATCCTCGTCGCCGCCGACCCGGAAGAGATCGTAGGTGTTGCCGTGGAGCACGAACGCCGCGGTGGTTCCGGAGAAATACAGGTCGGCGAGCTGCGAGGCCCACGCGGGAAACCAGGGCGGCAGGTTCGACGGACGCCGCGGCGCGGATTCAGCGCTCATGGCGCAGCACCTCGCGAAGATCGGTCTCGAGAATGGGCGGCGGCTCTTCGAGCTGTTCGCCCAGTCCGGTCAGGTGCTGCAGCTCGCTGACCGCCTTCTCCGTCTGTCGCATG
>JABFWM010000180.1 GCA_013362195.1 Acidobacteriota bacterium | reverse complement strand
GCGTCGGGGCGGCGCTCGATTCCGCGTCGCGCAGGAGCGTCGACATGTTGCGCGCCGCGCACATCCGCGATTACCAGCTGCTGTTCAACCGCGTCACGCTCGAGCTCGGATCCTCGAAGCGCCTGCCGACGGACGATCGTGTGCGTGGGTTTGGGGACGGGGACGATCCGGGTCTTGCCGCTCTCTACTTCCAGTACGGGCGCTACCTGCTCATTGCCAGCTCGCGGACCGGTTCTCAGCCTGCCAACCTGCAGGGACTCTGGAACGAGAGCATGTCGCCTCCGTGGGGAAGCAAGTACACCATCAACATCAACACCGAGATGAACTACTGGCCGGCGCTCTCGACCAACCTGGCCGAGACGATGGATCCGTTGACGGAGATGGTGTCGGATTTGTCAGTGACCGGCGCGCGGACCGCGCGCGAGATGTACAGCGCCGGTGGATGGGTGGCACATCACAACACGGATCTCTGGCGCGCGACCGGACCGATTGACGGACCGCAATGGGGAATGTGGCCGACCGGCGGCGCGTGGCTCACACTGCCGCTCTGGGATCGCTACGAATACGGCGGCGATCACCAGTATCTGCAGCGCATCTACCCACTCCTCAAAGGTGCGGCGCAATTCTTCGTCGAAACCCTCGTTGAGGAGCCGAAGCACCACTGGCTGGTCACCTCGCCCTCGCTGTCGCCCGAGAACCAACACCCGTTCGGCACATCGCTCACCATGGGCCCCACGATGGACGAGGAGATCCTGCGCGAGTTGTTCAGGAACACGATCGACGCCGCGCGTGGGCTCGGGACCGACGCGGACCTGCAGGCGAGATGGAGCGCGACGCGCGACAGGCTGGCTCCCCTGCAGATCGGCAGCGCCGACCAGCTGCAGGAATGGCTTGAGGACTGGGACATGCAGGCGCCCGAGATCCACCACCGGCACGTCTCTCACCTGTTCGGTCTCTTTCCCGGGCACGACATCGACGTGCGCCGCACGCCCGAGCTCGCCGCCGCTGTGCAACGCTCGCTCGAGATTCGCGGCGATCAGGCGACCGGCTGGGCCACTGCCTGGCGAATCAATCTCTGGGCGCGGCTGGCCGACGGACACCACGCGTTCGACATCCTGAAGTTCCTGCTTGGACCCGAGCGTACTTACCCCAACATGTTCGACGCGCACCCGCCGTTTCAGATCGATGGCAACTTCGGCGGCACCTCCGCAATCGCCGAGATGCTCCTGCAATGCGACGAAGGCGAGATCCGTCTCCTGCCGGCGCTTCCGCCGGCGTGGCCGGACGGTCGCGTCACCGGCCTCAGAGCGCGCGGCGGGTTCGAGGTCGATGTCGTCTGGAACCACGGCACACTCGAGCGCGCGACGATTCGTTCGCTGCTTGGACACGCGCTGCGAGTGCGCCACGGCGCCACGCTCCGAAGCTTCGATACCACGCGCGGTGCAACGCTCGCGCTGATCGGCAATGACTTGCGCCCGGACCCGAGTCGCTGATCCTCTGACGTCAGGACTGACCATCGTGATGAAAACCGCCTTGTTTGCGCTCGCCTTGTTGTCGGCCGGATGGCTCGAGCCGGGGCCTCAGCAGGCATCCGCTCACGGAGCGTCTGGCGTTGCCATTCTCCAGGTCGACACCGACCGCCGTTTGGGCACGATCGACCGGAAGATCTATGGCCACTTCCTCGAACACATCAACCACTCGGTCGAGGATGGGCTCTTCGCAGAGCAGATCCGCGGCGCAGGCTTCGAGGGCAGCGACTTCGAAACCTACTGGGCACCGTTTGGACAGCAGGACGCGGTGCACGTCGTCGAGACTCGGTTCGAGCGTGGCACCAAGAGCGTGCGGATCACCGCCGGCCGCCAGCCATCCGGAATCAGGCAACGGCGGGTGTTCCTGGAGTCCGGCCGCAGCTATGACGGATCGGTGTGGATCAGGATCGAGTCGGGAACGCCGCGGCTGTCGCTGCGCGTGCTGGCAGCGGATGGAACCGTGCTGGCGGACCGTCCACTGCGAACGAGCGGATCGGCATGGCAGGAAGTGCCGTTCTCGTTTACCAGCCCGCGCACCGATCGTGACGGTGTGATCGAGATCGCGGCCGCCGGACGCGGCGCCGCCCTCGTCGACTTCGTATCGCTGATGCGCGCCGATGTCCGCAGGACCGGCATGCTGCGTCCCGACCTGCTCGCCGCCCTCCGCGGATTGGCCCCCCCGTTCATCCGCTGGCCTGGAGGATCCTTTGCGTCTACATACAAATGGCAGGACGGCATCGGCCCGTTCGCCTCGCGCGTGTACCACCCCAACGAAATATGGGGCGGCTACTCCGATTACTACGGCTTCGGCACGGACGAGTACCTGGAACTGACGCGCCAGCTCGGCGCCGATCCGCTGATCGTACTGCCAGCGCCCAACGACAAGCCGGCATCGGTCGAGTACGCGATGAACTGGGTGCACTACGTCAACGATCCGCCCACGACCTCGTGGGGGCGGATGCGCGCGCGCAACCGGCATCCCGAGCCGTACGGTGTCCGCTACTTCCAGATTGACAACGAGCCGATGAACAACGGCTTCACCCCCGAGCGCTACGCGGCCATCGTCAATCTCTATGGAAGCCGCCTGCGACAGATCGCACCCGATGCCGTGATCATCGCTTGTGGCCAGAAGCGTTCGAACGACATGGCCTGGAGCGAGAAAGTCATCGACCTCGCCGGCGACTACTTCGACGTGCTCGGAGTGCACAATTACGAGTACGAGAGCGATCTCTTCGAGTCCGGCGTGCGGCGCATCCGCGATTATCTGGCGAAGCTGCGCGACTACGTGCGCGCGTCGGCACACCCCGGCATCCGACTCGCCGTACTTGAATGGAACCTGAGCCGGACCTACGACTGGCGCGCGGGTTTGCATGCCGCCGGCAGCCTGATCCTGTACGAGTCGCTGACCCCCGAATTGACGATGACTTCTCCAGCGCTGCTGATGCGCAACACCACAGACGACCCGACGTGGACGGCGTTCATCTACCACGATCACGTCTCGTGGTTTCCCGGGAGCGCATACGTGGTCGAGAAGTTATTCCGCGAGCATTTCGCCGAAACCTATCTGGCGTCGACGTCGGGCACCTTCCGCGACGTCGATAACCGCGCGAGCGTCTTCAACGACATCTCCCAGATGAAACCGGAGGGCTGGCAGCCTGGAACGGTGGACGCCATCGCCACCGCGTCCGCCGACGGGCGGCGGCTCGTGATCAAGGCCGTGAATTACAGCGGCGGCCCGAACACAGTACTCGTGCATCTGCAGGGCTCGCGCGTGCCGGCTGCCGCGAGCGTCACGGTGTACACGATCACGGCCGGCGTGCGCGACGCGGCATCGCTCGAGCAGCCCGATCGGATAAAGCCCGTCGATCGTACGCGCGAGTACAGCCCCGATCTGACGATCGATCTCGAGCCCTATACCGTCGCGGTGGTAGAGATCGCCGCCCGATAGCCGAATCCGACACGCTCGATTACTGCAGTCCGAGCTCCAGCACGACGATGCCGTTAGCGGGACGTCG
>JABFWM010000241.1 GCA_013362195.1 Acidobacteriota bacterium | reverse complement strand
ATTGACGCCCACGGGAGGGCAGTTGATCTTGATGCTGGCGGTTGCCGGCAGGCTCTGCAGACCAGTCGTGTCGCCGGCGGTGTATGTGAAGGTGGCGATGCCGCAGAACGCCGGTGCCGGCGTAAACGTGAACCCGCCGCTGTCCGAGAGCGCGACGCTGCCGCCGGTGACCGCACCGAGCGCCGCTTTCAACAGCGTCCGTCCGCGGTCGTTGCCCAGCACGCCGGGCCCCACGACGACCAGCGGCGTTCCCGGCGCTGTCGTGTAACCGGAGTCGTCGCGCGCCACGGGCTTCGGGTCGGTGCTGGCGACGCCGATGTGCCAGTGGCTCGCGTGGGTGGTCAGCACCGAAAGGACGACGCTGGCATCGAGGTTCGTGCGCCGGCTCGTGACGCAGGGATCAGGCTGCGTCGACGGGGTGGTGGTCGCCGCAAGGCAGTCGGGCACGAGCACGCCGTTGCGGAAGATCTGCAGCGTCGCCGCGCTCGCGCCGGGCGGAATCAACGACGCGTCGATCGTGAACGACAGGGTCAGCGGGGTCGCGATCGGGGCAACGAATTCGTTGCCAGCCGCGTTGAGCACGGTCACGTCCACCTGACGATTGAGGAAGGTGAACTCTCCCGCCGGCGTGGTGCTCGAGAGCACGCCATGCGCGATCGTCACCGCCGCGGCCGCCGGAGTGGTCACCGCTGTCTGCAGCGGATGGTCCGCCGTCACCGCCGTGCCGGTGGACACCGTGCCGGCGGCGGTCAATTGCTGCGACACCGATTCCATGCGCACGTCGATCGTGACGGTTGCCGGTGCGCCTTGTGCGCCAAGGTGGTCGACCGCGGCGTAGGTGAACGACGCGGTGCCGACGAACCCGCTCTCCGGCACATAGGTGAACGAGCCGTTCGCGGCCAGCGTCACGGCGCCGTGCGCGTTGGCCGTGCCGACGAGGACGGCGGTGAGCGGCGCGGTGTCTTCCACTTCGACGTCATGGTCGTTGGCGAGTACGCCGGGCGCCGCGATGGTCAGCGATTGGCCGATCGTTGTCGCGAACGCATCCGGCTCGGCGATTGGCGGATCGTTGATCTGGTTGACCGTGATCTGCACCGCGGCGACGTTGCTGTCGAGGCTGCCGTCGTTCGCCTTGTAGGTGAAGAGATCCGGCCCCGCGTAATTCGGTTGCGGCGTGTAGGTGAACGCGCCGTTCGGGCTCATCACAACGGCGCCGTGAGCGGGCGGCGACACGAGGACGGCGGTGAGCGGATTACCGTCGACATCGGTGTCATTGCCGAGGACCCCGGGGGCAATGACGGCAAGCACCGTGTCCTCGTCGACCACGAAGGCGTCCGCGCGCGCGACGGGCGCCGAGTTGACCGCCCCGACGTTCATCGTGACCGTCGCGGCCGCCGTGAGCAAGCCGTCGCTGACCGTATAGCCGAACGCGTCGCTCCCCGTGTAATTGAGCGACGGTGCGTAGGTGACCGATCCGTCGGCATTGAGCACCGCGACACCGTGCGCGGGCGGCGTGACCGCGATCACGCGCAGGACGTCACCGGCGTCCGCGTCGGAGTCATTGGCGACGAGACTGCCCGGGCCCGATGGGGCGAACGTGATGCTGCGGTTTGCCGGAACCGATGCGGCATCCGCCACCGCGACGGGTGCGTGGCCGGTGCTGACGATGACGTCGAGCAGGTTCGGCGTGATCGCCGGGTTGGTGGAGGACAGCGCGGCGCGGTACTGGATGTACCGTGAACTCAACGTCAGTGGTCCCGGTGCGGCAATCGGTTGCCAGGCGGACCAGGTGCCGTCGGCCGGATCCGGCGTGCCGCCCGTGCGCACGCTGAGCGCCACCGTCGTGCCGGTCGGCGCGTCCGCGAGCCACTGCATCGTGTGCCAGGCGACGACCGCGTTCGCGTCGAACACGCGCGAGTCGAAGGTGCCGGTCCCCGCGTACGGCGACAGGCGCAACCAGTCGATCATCACGTTGCCGCCGAAGACGCTGAAGTCGCTGGCGGCGACGGGCCGCAACGGGCCGGCAAGCGCCACGGTGTGCGTCGCGACAACCTTGCCGTCGATGCTGTAGACGACGTTCGTGTCGTTCCAGTCGATGGTGTATCGATGGGGCGAACCGAGGAACGCCGTTCCCAGGAACGTGTCGATGCCGCCGATTGGCGTGTTGGTGCGCGCCGTGAGGACGCCGCCGGAAAGCGTGCTGAAGATCGCCCAGGGCTCCGACGCGGACGCGAAGCTCTGCGCGAACCCGGAGTGCTGGAACGCGTCGCCGGTGAAGGTCGCGACGAATTCGAGGCGGTGCCCGGGCGTCAACGCCCACTGCTCCTGGCAGACCGTTCCGACGTTCACGCACGTGCCGAGCCGGGAGCCGTCGACCAGCGCGACGCCATTGCCGATGAACGCCGCGCCGCCGGCGGCATACGGGACATCGCTCCATCCGGCGGGCAGCGTCGTGCCGGAGAACTCGATGCCGGACGCCGGCGCGAGCGTCAGCTCGCCATCGTCCGTCTCCGCGACATACGTGCGCGTGCCGGCGCCAGCCGCGAAGTCGGCGGCGGCCGTGTCGCGCAGCGTCGGCCCCGGCACCGTGACGCTGGGCGCCGCGACGTCCGCGCCATTGCCCGAGCGATCGACGGACACGACCCGATAGTAGTACGTCGTATTCGGCGTGAGGCCCGACAGCGTCACGCTGTGCAGCGTCACGAACGTCGCGACCGCGAGCGTCTGCGTTCCCGGCGGCAGAATCGTGGTGCCGTCGAGGATGGACGGATCCGTCGAATACTGAACCTTCGACGTGGCGTCCTCGTTCGTCGTCCAGGTGATCGTCACTTTGGAGCTGTCGACGATGCTGGCTTTGATCTGGGACACCACCGGCGGCGTCGAGTCCGCGACGCTGGCCGCGAACACCAGGTCCACCCAGTAATTGCTCGCATTGAACGTGTTGTTGGGGAACTGTGATGCGCCGTACACGAACACGCCGTTGCCGCCGGCGACCGGGCTGGTCGGCGCGTGCAGCGGCGGAGAATCGATGGGCGCGGTCGCGAAATAGGCGGCGTCCGCGGAATACGATCCGACGTTGGTGTGATACGAGATGACGTAGGTCGTGTTGGCGCGGATCGCGACCGGCGCTGCGAACGTCGCCTGCTGCCATCCCGACGGCGTCTCGTTGGCGAAGGTGACCGTGGCGAGCCGCGTGCCCGTCAGCGACCAGAGATTGCCGACGTGCGTGCCGGTGTTGGCGGCGCTCTTGTAGAAGCGCACGCCGGTGACGAAGCCGTCGATGTCGCTGAAGAACTTCGTGCCGACTTCCAACGCGTTCGCATCCGCCGCGGAGGGCAGCGTCGGGACCGTGGCCGGCCGCCACAGGCTCGAACACGGACAGGTGCCGGCGCCGATGGTCACCGTGGTGCCGGCAGCGACGACTTCGGCATTGCCGCTGTCGTCGAAGGCGCGCGACCGGATCGTCGCGGTGCCCGGCGACGCCGGCGTCCACGCGTAGGTCCAGGAGCCCGACGCGAGCAGGTTCGCGCGGTGCCACGTCGTCCCGTTGTCGACCGACACTTCGACGCCGGCGACGACACCGCCGCCCTGCTCGACGGCCGTGCCGTTGATCGGCACGCGCGATCCGCTGTCCACCGTGGTGCCAGTCGCCGGCGACAGGATCGTCGACGACGGGGCGGCGATGTCCTGCGACATCGTCGCGGCGACGAGTCCGGCCTGCAGCGTGCGCGGCTGCACGCCCATGTCCGCGAACAGATTGACCGTCGCCTGTTGCATCGCCGGATCCGGCGGCACGACCGACATGTCGTGCACGCCGTCGAGGCCCCACGACCATTGCACCGTGCCGGCGCCGAACACGAGCGCGCCGCTGGTGTGCCGATAGAGGCTGAGGCTGTGGGTGGCGGTGCCTTGCGCGACGTTGATGCCGTAGTCGATCACCCGCTCGGGCACGACCAGCGTCGTGGACGAAAGACGCACCAGCCCCGCGGGACGGAAGCCGTTGTCGATGTCTTCGTCCCATTCATAGCCGAGTGTTTCCACCGACGTGCGATAGCCCGCATCCGCGGGCGTGAGGCTGGCGACCGCCGTGTTGCGCCAGAAGCGCAGTCCCGACATCGACGGCGGCACATGGATGCGATCGCTGCAGCAATTCACCGTCCAGAGCTGGCCGGTGACGCCGTTTTCCGGCACGCCGCCGCCCGCCTGGGGAAACCGCGGGTCGCGCCAGGTGCCGGTCCAGGGCTGGGCCGGGTCCGGATCGACGCGGGCGCCACCGCCGAACGTCTCCTTGTAGCTGACCAGCGTGCGGAAGGCGGTGTTCGTGCCGTCGAGTGACGGCTCGAAGCGGGTCTTCCAGAACATTTCGTTGCCGCTGAAGAACGCGAGATTGACGCCGGCGTCGCGCGCGCGCTCGACGTGCGCGCGCTGATCGGCCGACCAGTACTCGTCGTGGCCGACCGAGAGGAAGATCTTCGGGCGCACCGCGCTCGTCAGGCCCTTCGCCGCGTCGAGGCCGTAGCGGTCCGTGTCGATGCCGGTCCAGTACTTGACGTCGTACCCGTTGCCTTCGAGCCAGCGGATCATCGGGTATTCGGCGTTGAACAGGAAGCTGCGCGGATTCAGGACGCGCGTATCGAACGGGCGGTTGTAGCTGACCTTCGCCGCGCGGTTCGGGCACGAGTAGGCGCCCGCGGCGTTGAGGAACGGGCCGCCGCAATACAGGCTGCCGCCGCCGAACTGGTTGTAGGCCTGCCACGTCGTGTCCGAGGTCTGGAACAGAACGTCCGTCCGCCGCGCATCGTCGCGGACGATGAAATAGATGTGGCTCGAGGCAGTGAGGTTGTCGGAACGCGAGAGTTTTGCGACGAACACGCCGGACGTGACGCCGCTCGTGTTCCACGTGCCGCTGACCGACCAGTTGCCGCAGTCCACGAGGCCCGATGCGGCATCGGTGAGACACGGCGGCTGGTTCTGCGCCGCGAGGATGTCGGCCGCCGTCGGTGTGAGCGACGCGACCTTGCGCGCCCCGGCGCCGCCGTAGTACCCGAGGCGATAAATATCGATGACGAACCCCGGCGCGCTCGTGCGGATCTTGAACGCGACGGTGGCGCCGGCGTTGACGCTGATGTCGGTCGCGAATCCCTGGAGCGTCGCGTCGCCGGCGCCTTGAATATCCCACTCGCTCTGCGCGCTGCCGGTCAGCTGGTTTTCGCAGACGGTTGGATTGGAGGTGCAGCTCGGGGCCTGCGCCAGGATGATCGTCCAGAGGGTGGGAGAGAGCGCAGGCGCCCCCAGCAGCCACGCACCCAACACAGCGCCGACGATCGCCACACGTCTCGCGAATCCGCCCATTGCTCGGTCTCCTACACGCCGCCCGCGCACACCTCCGGCATGCCGGAGATGCCCACCGGTTCGATCCGCGCAGCCAGGACGTCAGGTGCGTGGCGCAGCCGGACGGCTGCAGGGTCGGCTCAGATCGGTTGTTGTGCGGGAAGATTGAGCAATTTGCTGGCCGGTCGTGACAAATCTCGCGAATCGCGGATTTGTTACCGTCGATATTGCGAATATTATTGATGAGAAGTGCTGACCCGGCGACAGAAGTCTTCCGTCGGGAAGACAGAAGGGCGAAGACCCGATGACTCGAACGCGGGGACGCGCACTGTGTGATGAGAGTGGTGACTGAGTCGGGACGGCGATCGCCCGGACCCAGTCACCGCACGTTCGCAGGGTGCACTACGCCGACGGACAGCAGCCGACCGATGAAGCCACGTTCGGGTGGTGTGTTGGCGGCGCACCGATCAGAGTAGCGGCTGCGTCACGCCCGCAACATCCGGCGCCCGGGCGAGTACTCCTGGCCCGATCGGGCTATCGCCTCGGCCGTTAGGGGTCGACGAGGCCGTGTTCTCTCGCGAGCAGCGCCAGCTCGAGGCGCGTCGAAACGCCCACCTTGTTGAACGCCTGCGTCAGATGGTGTTTCGCCGTGTGCTCGCTGATGCCGAGCTGCGCGGCGATTTCCCGATTGTTCAGCCCCCTGACCACGCCCTGCACGATTTCGCGCTGCCGTTCGCTGAGGCCGAACGGGTCCTGGCCGAGGTGACTGCCGCCGCCCAGCCTGCGGACGAAATCCACGAAGTCGGCGATCCGCTCGCCATCCAGCCAGTAGTCGCCGTCGGCGACGGCGCGAATGCCGTCCAGCAACATGTCGGACACCGCCGTCTTCAGCACGATCCCGCGCGCGCCAAGCTGCGCCGCGTTGAGCATGCCGGCGCGATCGATCGACGCGGTGAGCAGCAGCGACCGGACCGGCGTCGGTTTCGCCGATGCCTTCAATTGCCGCAGCACTTCGAGGCCCGTCATCCGCGGCATCGACACGTCGAGGACGAGCACGTCCGGCTGCAGCGCGAGCGTTTTCTGCACCGCCGCTTGGCCGTCCTCCGCCTCGCCAACGACCTGCACTCCGCCGCCGGCCTCGAGAATCTGCCGGAGGCCCATACGGACGATGGCATGATCGTCAGCGAGCACGACCCGCAGCGCGTCACGGTGCTCACGCACTGCGTCTCTCGCGTTTCTGACGAGGCAGCGCAATGTCGATGGTGACGCCGCGGCCTGGTGACGACTCGATCGCCATGGTCGCGCCCATTTCGCGGACGCGTTCCTTGATCACGCGCGGTCCGATCCGCCCGGCGTCCAGCTCCTCGAGCGTGAGACGGCCCGCGAAGGTAAGCGGCCGGCCGTCATTGCCAATCGTCAGTCGCCACGCATCGTGTTCTTCGGCCAGCCGGACGTCGACGCGCCGCGCGGCCGCATGCTTTCGAACGTTCGTCAAGGCTTCCTGCAGCGTGCGCACGAGTTCGCGTGCGATACCCGGCGCCAGCGGCACGACCTCGGCGTCGGCGTGGAACGCGGCCGTGATTCCCGTTTCGCGCCCGAATCGATCCACGATTTCCGCCATCGCCGGCACCAGCTCACGCGGTCCGAGCTCGACGGGACGAATCTGATGCATCACGTCACGAACGGCGCGCGCCTCGTCGCCGAGGATTCGCTGCATCAAATGGAGCTGCGCGTCAACGTGCGGGTCGCGCGCGCCGGTCTGCCGCCGCAGCGCCGCCACCTGCAGCTCGAGACCGATCAGCGTCTGGATGACGCCATCGTGCAGTTCGCGGGCGACCCGCCGTCGCTCGGCCGCGCTCGCTTCCGAGCGCAGCCGGCGGACGAGATACTGGCTGTGCATCGCCGGCACCAGGCTGCAGAGCACACGGTGCGCGAACCGCAGCTCCTGCAGGCTGAACGGGCGTTCGCGCAGGAGGAACACGCGGCCGCGCCACTCACCGCCGAACCCGATCGAGATCCCCAGAGCGGCGGCCGCCGGGTGGCGCATCCAGAACGCTGGATCGACCGTGCAGGGGGCCTTTCTCAAGACGCGGCCGTCGCGGTCGATCGGCGTGACCACACAGGCGGCGCCGCGGCGGCGGAAGATGCTCCATCCATCGCCCGGCGCGTCCCAGAAGTACGTGTCTTGTGACTCGTAGGAAATCTCGGACGATGTGAGCACGACCGGGTGCGGGTGGGGTCCCCGCGCCGCCGTCCAGAGGACCACACGCTCCGCGTCAATCTCGCGTGCCGCAATCACGATGTGATGAGCGTCGAGGATGTCCAGCAACTCGCCGCACACCAGACGCAGCGCCGGACGGAAACCGGTCTGTCCCTGAATGGCGGCGAGCAAGTCACCCGCGGTGGTGACTTCCGCGCGGCGCTGCTTCTCGTCTTCCGCGAGGAACCCGAGCAGCACGGCGGCCACCGCGATGTAGGTGCCTCCGAGCAGAAAGCCTTCGGCGTCAAACCCCGTCGGCGCGAGCCACGACGCCTCGATCCCGATCGCGGCGAGCGCAGCCGTGCCCGTCGTCAGCGTCTCGTTCGAGCGCCAGCGATATGCGGCCGCGAGGGTGACGAACAGGAACAGTGGAAAGAACGGACTGGCGAGCCCGGCCGTGACAAAGGTAATCGCGAAGGCGGCGAGGAAGTCGATCGCGTGGAGGACGAGCGGCAGCCTGCGAGCGAGGCGGATGTCGCGCGCGACGAGAATCGCGACGCCGATACTCTCGAGTCCGTAGGCGGCGAGGACGCTGCGAACCGGAAGCGGGCGGCCGGCGACTACGCGCGTGCCGATCCACGCGGTGACTACGCAGACAGAGCACAGCGCAACCCTCGCGCCCGCCAGGATGCGCTCCACGCGGCGTGCATCGCATGCATGGCGGCGAACGAGAGCGGGCACGTCGAGCCGTCGCAGGTCGGCCAGCGAGGTGTCCATCTCCTCCGTTGGTAACGCCGCCTCAGAAATTTCAGCGCAGCGAGGCCGCGTTCAGCCGCCCTGTGTGCAAAATCAATGCTGACTGCGCGTGTCAGCGGACGTGGACTTTCGTCAGCCTTGCAAGGACGAGGTACGAGAGGGCCGCGATCGCAAAGCCGACGAACCAGGCGTAATCGTAGAGAGGACGCAGCGGCGGCACCAGCAGCCCGCCCCATGCCGCGGCGCAGCCTGCCAGCGTCGCCACCGCGCCGGGCACGTGCCACCCGCGAGCATAGCGATACGCGCCGTCCGCGAGATACAGATCCTCGACCTGCAGCCGCCGCCGGCGCACGATCCAGTAGTCCGCGATCAGCACCCCCGCGATCGACCCGAGTCCACCCGAGTACCCGAGCAGCCACGTGAAGATGTAGCCGGACGGATCGGCGAGCAGCTTCCACGGCTGAATGACGATGCCGAGGATGCCGGTGATGAGGCCGCCCGTCCTGAAGGTGATGGCGCGCGGAAACGCGTTCGCGAAATCGTTGGCAGGGGAGACGACGTTCGCGGCGATGTTGACCGCGAGCGTGGCGACGACCGCGGTGAACATCGAGGCCGCGATGATCAGCGGGTCGCGGAACCGGCCCACCAGCTGCACCGGATCCCAGATCAGCTCGCCGTAGATGATCGCCGTCGCGCTCGTGATCATGACGCCCATCGCCGCGAACACGAACATCGTCGTCGGCAGCGCGACCACCTGGCCAATCATCTGCTCGCGCTGGCTGCGGCCGAAGCGCGTGAAGTCCGGCATGTTGAGCGAGAGCGTCGCCCAGAACCCGATCATCGCGGTCAGCGAGGGAACGAACACGCGAAAGAACGCGGCGAACGTGGTGAAGCGGCCCGGCTGCGAGAGGAGCGGGCCGAACCCGTGCGCGCGCCACACCGCCCAGGCGAGCAGCGCGGCCGTCATGATCAACACGAACGGCGCCGCCCAGTTCTCCACCCGGCGCAGCAGGTCCATGCCGCGGTAGATGATGAAGACGTTCAGACCCCAGAACAGGAGGAAGGAGAGCCATGCCGTTGTGGAATGGCCACCGAATCCCGCGCCGAGCAGCGCCGTCCAGCCCGGGACGACGCTGGCGAAGAACGTGTTGAGCGCCTCGCCGCCGATCCACGCCTGAATGCCGAACCATCCGCACGCGACGATCGCACGCATCAGCGCCGGCAGGTTCGAGCCGATCGTGCCGTACGCGGCGCGCGCGAACACCGGAAAGGGGATCCCGTACTTCGTGCCCGGGTGCGAATTGAGGAGAATCGGGATGAGCACGATGGCGTTGCCGAGGAGGACCGTGGCCAGCGCCTGCCAGGCGTTCATGCCGGACGCGATGAGGCCCGACGCGAGCATGTATGTCGGGATGCAGTGCGCCATGCTGACCCACAGCGCCGCGTAGTTGTAGGTCGTCCACGTGCGCTCGGCGATCGGCACCGGCGCGAGGTCCTGGTTGTAGAGCGGGCTGGCTTCGATGCGCGCGCGATCGACGAGCTCGACCCGTCCGTCTGCGAGTGTCGTCTGGGCCGCGGTGATCATCGGTGCGCCTGCGTTCACAGTCCCGCGGGGGCCTGACTCGGCCCGCGCTTCAGGAACCGTCCGGCGCCCTTCTTCCCGACGAACCTCCCGTCCTCGATGATCACCGCGCCGTTGGCGATCACCGCGGTCGGCGCGCCCTGCACGACCATGCCTTCGTAGGGGTTGTAATCGACGCGCATGTGGAGGGTCTTCACCCCCAGCGTCTGCTTCGCGTCGGGATCGAAGACGACGAGGTCGGCATCGCTGCCCGGGGCAATCGTGCCCTTGCGGGGAAACAGGCCGAACATGCGGGCGGGCGTGGTGGAACACACCTCGACGAAGCGGTTGAGACTGATGCGGCCGGCGCGGACGCCGCCATTGTGGACGAGCGTCAGCCGCGTCTCGATGCCTGGCGCGCCGTTGGGGATCTTGCTGAAGTCGTCGCGCCCCAGCTCCTTCTGCTCGCGCATGCAGAAGGGACAGTGGTCCGTCGAGATCACCTGCAGGTCGTTCTTCGCGAGTCCCTTCCACAAGACGTCCTGGTGCCACTTCTCGCGAAGCGGCGGCGACATGACGTATTTCGCGCCGTCGAACCCCGGCTCTTCGTAGTTGTCGTACGACAGGAACAGGTACTGCGGGCACGTCTCGGCGTAGGCGGGCAGTCCCATGTCACGCGCCTGCCTGACCTTCTCGAGCGCGTCGGCGGACGAGAGGTGGACGATGTAGATGGGCACGCGTGCGATCTCGGCGAGCGCGATGGCGCGGCCGGTGGCTTCCCCCTCGGCCCGAGCGGGCCGGGTGAGCGCGTGGTATTTCGGCGCCCGCTCGCCTTTGCGAATCGCTTCCTGCACCAGCACGTCGATGACGCCGCCGTTCTCCGCGTGCATGCAGATGAGGCCGCCGTTCTCTCCAGTGCGCCGCAGCGCCCTGAAGATCGTCGCATCGTCCACCATGAAGACGCCGGGGTAGGCCATGAACAGCTTGAAGCTGGTGACGCCTTCCTGGCGGACCATCGTGTCCATGTCGGCGAGCCCGGCGTCCGGCAGCTCGGTCACGATCATGTGGAACGAGTAGTCGATGACCGCCTTGCCGGAGGCCTTCGCCATCCACTCGTCGAGCGCGTGTCGCATCGTCCGGCCGCGGTACTGGATCGCGAAGTCGACGAGGCTGGTCGTGCCGCCGAAGGCCGCGGCGATGGTGCCGGTCTCGAAGTCGTCGGACGAACAGGTGCCGCCAAAGGGCATGTCGAGGTGGGTGTGCACGTCGATGCCGCCGGGCATCACGTACTTGCCCGAGGCATCGATGGTGCGGTCGGCCTGAAAGCGATGCGACGGCAGGTCGCGGCCGATTGCCGTGATGGTGCCGTTCGCACAGTAGACGTCCGCGACGTAATCGTCGGTCGCCGTGATCACGCGGCCGTTGGTAACGAGCAGGCTCATGGCTTATGTCTCAGGGCTCAGGGCTCATGGTACTTGTAGGCCGGGTCTTCAGACCCGGAGGTCGTGTAGGCCGGGTCTTCAGACCCGGCGCGCGAGGCGGGTCTGAAGACCTGCCCTACATCCGGCATCACAAGGCCGTGATCGTCCCGTAGGTTTCGGGACGGCGATCGCGATAGAACTGCCAGGTGTTGCGCACTTCCTGAATGAGATCGAGGTTCAGGTCGGCGACGATCAGCTCGTCGCGATCGCGGCTGCCTTCGGCGATGAAGCGGCCGCGGGGATCGCAGAAGTAGCTCTGGCCGTAGAACTCGCCGATCTTCCACGGCGCTTCGATCCCGACGCGGTTGATCGCGCCGACGAAATACCCGTTCGCGACGGCGTGCGCGGGCTGCTCCAGCTTCCACAAGTACTCGGAAAGGCCGGCAACGGTGGCGGACGGATTGAGCACGATCTCGGCGCCGTTCAAACCCAGGATGCGCGCCCCTTCAGGGAAGTGGCGGTCGTAACAGATGTAGACCCCGACGCGTCCGACGGCGGTGTCGAAGACCGGATAGCCGAGGTTCCCCGGACGGAAGTAGAACTTCTCCCAGAAGCCGGGCGCGACGTGCGGGATGTGGTGCTTGCGGTACTTGCCGAGATATCTGCCGTCGGCGTCGATGACCGCCGCGGCGTTGTAGTAGACGCCGGTCATCTCCTCTTCGTAAATCGGCACCACCATGACCATGCCGTGCTGCTTCGCGACGTCCTGCATCATCCGGATCGTCGGGCCGTCGGGGATTGCCTCGACCATCTCGTACCAGCGGGTGTGCTGTTCGGCGCAGAAGTAGGGCCCGTAGAACAGCTCCTGCAGGCAGAGCAGCTGCACGCCCTGGCGCGCCGCGTCCTCGATGAGCGGCAGGTGCTTGTCGATCATCCGGCGCTTCACCGCCTCGGCGCCGCCCTCGAGCGGCACGTCCGCCTTCACCTGGATCAATCCGCCGCGAACGGTCCGAGCCATGGGGCCTCCGATCTGGGGAAGGGCTGGAAGGTAACATGGATCAGGCGGATTTTCACGGAGTGCGCTACACTCACCGCTTCCACTCCCAGGGGGCGCCATGACCGCATCCGTCGGCACCGTGTTCACCGGCCTTCGGTTCGAGAACCCGTTCCTGCTGGCGTCGGCGCCGCCCACCGAGTCCGACACGAACATCCTGCGCGCCTTCGAGGCCGGATGGGGCGGCGTCGTGACGAAAACGATCGGCCTCCATCCGGTCGTCAACGTCAAGGGGCCGAAGACGAAATTCCTGCGATCCACACCCGGGAACGGCCAGCTCTCGATGGAGAAGCGGCCGAACACGGCGCTCCACTCGTCGTGGAACTGGGAGCTCATCTCCGATAAGCCGCTCGACTGGTGGGTGCCGCGGCTGCGGCGGATCAAGGACGCGTATCCGCAGCGCGTGCTGGTCGCATCGATCATGGCCGGCTCGGGCGACGATCGCGAGCTCGATCACTGGCGCGAGCTGGCCGAGGGCTGCCAGGCGCAGGGCGTGGACGCGTTGGAGCTGAACCTGTCGTGTCCCCACATGGACCGCGAGGACATGGGCTCGAACATCGGCAAGAACTGCGCGCTGATCGACACGGTGGTGCGGGCGGTGAAGTCGGTGGCGCG
>JABFWM010000553.1 GCA_013362195.1 Acidobacteriota bacterium | reverse complement strand
GCGCCTCGCCCCGCCGCTCCGACGGCGACGGCTCCGGCGGCAGCCCGCGGGCGACGCGGCGCCGCGCCTGGGTGGCCTTGCGCGCGACGCGCAGCCGCTCGGCGACGCGCAGATCCGCGTCCACGCGCACCGTCAGGTGACGGATGACCGCGTCGATCACGCGCAGGCGGCGATCGATCTCCTTCATCAGCTCGCCCGAGCCGGTGATGGTCTCGACGACGTACGTCCCCTCGCGGTGATGGCCGATCTCGTAGGCGAGGCGGCGGCGGCCCCAGTTCTCGGTCTTGTCGAGGGTGCCGCTGTAGCGCTGGATGATCTGCTCGATCTGCGTGTGCAGATCCGCGACCTCCTGCTCGGTCGCCTCCGGCGCGACGATGTAGACGAGCTCGTACTGTCTGTTCTGACTCATGGCTCTCCTTCTGGACTAAAAGGATCCGAGGGCTTCACCCCTCGGACCCCTGCGCGCCCATGGCGCGCTCTAGGAGACGTCCGGATTTGATCGACAAATCCCCTCGTCTCAAGGAGACAATCGGTTGGCCGTTAGGAAGTCTCTTCTCTCTCGGTCGCCCTATCGTCTTTCCTGTTGAACGCGTTCATCACCGCCAGCACGCCGTCGGCGATGAACATCTCCGCGGCCTCGGCTGCGCGCCGGACCGCGTCCTCGATCACCGGACGTTCGTCCGGGTCGAACCTCGCGAGCACGTGATCGGCAAGGTCGCGCCTCGCATCACCGCGCCCGACGCCGATCCGCAGCCGCGGGAACTCCACGGTCCCCAGCGACGCGACGATCGACTTCAATCCGTTGTGGCCGCCGGCCGACCCCGACGGCCGCGCCCGCAACCGGCCCAGCTCCAGCTGCACCTCGTCGACGACGACGAGCAGATCGGCGGACTCAATCTTGTAGAACTGCAGCAGCCCGACGATGGCGGCGCCACTGAGGTTCATGAACGTGAGCGGCTTCGCGATCACGGCGTCCCCGGCCAGCCACTTCGCGCTCAGCGCCTCGATGCCGCGCGGCGCCGACGCCCACGTCAGGCGATGGCGCGACGCGACGAGATCGACCACATCGAAGCCGACGTTGTGCCGCGTGCCCGCGTACTTCGTGCCCGGGTTGCCCAGGCCGACAATCAGTTTCACGACTCACCAATCGACAATCGGCCATCCCGATCGGCAGTCGCCAATCGGCGATCGCCAATCGCCAATCGGCGGTGTTATTTCTCTTCCTCTTCCTTCTTGCCCTTCTTGATGACTTCGGGCTCCGCCGTGGCCGCAGGCGCCGCGGCCGCCGCCGCGCCTTCCGCCGTCGCCGCCGCCGGCTCCTCCGCGCGCACGGTGATGACGTGCACGATCATCATGTCGGGATCGCTGATCGCCTTCCACCTGCCCTCGGTCGGCAGATCACGCACGCGGATGCCCTGGTGCAGCATCAGCTCGGTGACGTCCACGTCGATCTTCTCGGGGATGTCGCCCGGCAGACATTCGACTTCGAGCTCGCGGTTCACGAAGTCGACGATGCCGCCCTGCTGCTTGACGCCCTTCGGCTCGCCCTTCAGGTTGACCGGTACGGTGACGGTGAGCGCCTTGTCCATCGCGACCGCGTAGAAGTCGGCGTGCAGCAGCTTGTGATCGATGGGATCGAGCTGGTACTCCTTCACGAGCACCTTGCCGCCGCCGATATCGACGCCCTGCAGGCCGATGAGGGTGTTGACGCCCGACTCGGAGTGCAGGATGCGCAGCAGGACCTTCGGGTCCACCGCGATCTCGACCGCCGTGTTCTTGCCGGCGCCGTAGACGACCGCCGGGATCCGTCCCGCCGCTCTCAGCCGCCGCGCTTCGTTCTTGCCGCGCCCGTCGCGCTTCTCTGCCTCAAGTGTTGCTTCCATAATCAGCTACCAGTTATCAGCGGTCAGTTATCAGCCGTCAGCCAGACGAAGCTGAGCGCTCACAGCCGCGCGACTGACCGCTTTCACACAAACAGCGAAGAGACCGACGTCTCCTCGTGAATACTCCGAATCGCCTGCCCGAGCAGGCGCGCCACCGAGAGCTGCTTGATCTTCTTGCAGCACCGCGCCTTTTCCGTCATCAACGGAATCGTGTTCGTGATGATCACCTGATCGATCGGCGCGGCCTCGAGCCGTTCGATCGCCGGGCCTGACAGCACGCCGTGCACCGCGCACGCGAACACGCGCGCCGCGCCGTTGGCCTTCAGGGCGTTGGCCGCCTTCACGATCGTTCCCGCCGTGTCGACGATGTCGTCCTGCAGGATGCAGGTGCGGCCGCCGACGTCGCCGATGACGTTCATCACTTCCGCGGTGCCGTCTTCGCTGCGCCGCTTGTCGATGATCGCCAGCTCGGCGTCCAGCCGCTTCGCATACGCGCGGGCCCGCTCGGCGCCGCCGGCATCCGGCGAGACGATCGTCAGGTTCTCCGCTTCGAGGCGCAACAGGTAATCGATGATCACCGGCGCCGCGAAGAGATGATCCACCGGGATGTCGAAGAAGCCCTGGATCTGCGCCTTGTGCAGGTCCATCGTCAACACCCGGTTGGCGCCCGCGGCGCTCAGCAGGTTCGCGATCAGCTTCGCCGAAATCGGGACGCGCGGCTTGTCCTTGCGGTCCTGCCGCGCGTAGCCGTAGTACGGAATCACCGCGGTGATCCGCGACGCCGACGATCGCTTGAACGCGTCGATCATCACGCACAGCTCGACGATGTGCCGGTCGACGTCGGCGCAGGTCGGCTGGACGATGAACACGTCGGTGCCACGGATGTTCTCGTCGATCTGGAACGAGACCTCCGTGTCGGGAAACCGCTGCAGCCGCGCATGGCCGAGCGGCACCTGCAGGAAATCAGCGATTTCCTCCGTGAGCGCGCGGTGCGCGCTCCCCGAGAAAATCTTGAGCTGCCCGCCGTTCAGCCGCGCGGCCGCTCCGGGTGGACTTGTGGGAGCCGGTTGTCCGGGCGCTGTTGACGCCTTCACCATGGCGTTTCCACGTTATCCCCGACCCGTCGCCCTGTCATCGCGTCGAACTGGTTGGGGCGGGAGGATTCGAACCTCCGAATACGGGATCCAAAGTCCCGCGCCTTACCGCTTGGCCACGCCCCATCGTCGTGCCCGGCGGAGCGGCCTCGGCCCACTCGCGTCGCTTCAACTGGAGAGACGGACACACAGGCGTGACCCGCGGGCACATCCGCAAAATGATAAGTGTAGCAGGACTCATCGCCTGGCGGCAACCGTCCGGCTTCGCGGCGCCACCGGACGGCCGCGGCGTTCGTGCTCGGCGCGGGTCAGGGTGCGGGTCGCGAGGGCGTGCGCGCCGCCGCGGCAGAGCGGACGCACCGCGCGTTCCGCCGCGGCCCGGCCGCGGAAGAGGCCGAAGACGGCAGACCCGCTCCCCGACATGGCGGCGGCGATGGCGCCCAGCTCCTTCAGCTGAGCCTTGAGCGCGGCGATTTCGGGATGGCGGCGTACGACCGGCGGCTCGAGGTCGTTGATCATCTGCGCCGCGCGGCTCGGCCAGGGGACGGGGAGCAGCTGCAGCTCGCGCACGT
>JABFWM010000575.1 GCA_013362195.1 Acidobacteriota bacterium | reverse complement strand
ATGCTGGTGCTCGATCAGGTGCTATGGACGCCGTCGACCGGCGCGATCACGCGGGTGCTGCTGCCGATGACGATCGGGTTCAACGTGCTGCTCGCGGGCGAGACGCGCCCGTCGCGGTTCTGGCCGTGGTTCGTGCTCGGCAACCTGCACGTGATTCCGTCGCTGTGGGTGCTGCCGTTGTTCTGAGGGCCGGGTCCGGAGACCCGGCCGGCGAGCATGTCTGCGAGGTGTCGCTATCGTGCCCGTCTACCTGCCACGTAGGGCGGGTCTTCAGACCCGCCGCATCGGACTACAGGCCGCCCGTCGCGGACGTCTTGCGACTCGACTTGCGCGGCTGCGCGGTGGCCGCGATGGTCTTCTTCGTCGCCGTCGGGGAGGCCGGGGCCGTCGCGGTCGCGCTCAGCGACGTCGTGTGCTCCTGCTCGGTCCGGGCGATCATCCCTTGCGCTTCGTACTCCGCGCGCTGCGCCTCGACGGCCGCGCTGCTCACGGGCCGCAGATCGTGAATCGCCTGCCCGAGGCTCATTTTCCGGGTGACGACGTCGGTCTTGACCTTCTCGAACGGGATCTTGAGGTTGGCGGACACGTTCACGGCCGCGACGAACTGGCCGAGCGTGCCGAACCCGTCGGCGGCGTCCAGCAGGTTCGTGCCCGCGGGCAGACGCGCCTGCAGCTTGCCGGCAAGGTTCGTGTTCTTCTGCAGCTTCTCCTGCACGGGCGTCAACGGGGTCAGCGGCGCCGCGGCCACGGGCGCCGCCGTGCTCGCTGGTCTCGCGTGCGCCGGCTTCTTCGGATCCTTTGGCGAGGCCGTTTTCGCGTCGCCCCTGGCGGCCGGCTTCTTCGCCGCGGCCTCGACGGCCGCGTCCTTCTTGCCGGTCTTCGATGATGCGTGTTTTGGGGTGGACGGTGCGGACGGTTTGGCCGATTTGTGTCCGGCGGGCTTCGTGGCTGTCGTCGACGTGCTCTTCGTCGGCGTCATCGGCCTGGCGGCTGCGGCCGACGACGGCTGCGCGGGCGTCGCGGCGGCGGGCTTCCCCGCAGGCGCTTTCGCGGCGGGTAGCTTCGGCGTCGTATTCGGGGCCGCGCCGGGGCCCTTCTGACCCTGGAGCGACACCATATGAAGCGAGAACAGCAGTGCGGCCGACGCGGCAATCGCGCGTGCGGAGCGGGACATGGGAATCCTCCTCGGGCGGAGCGCCACCCGCATGCTGACCGGCAAGTGATGTGCCGGCGCCGAGCGGCCGGCCACTAATCCAGCGGACCGAGGGCTTTGCGGCGGTGCGCCGGTTCGAGACCACGGCCGGCGCATTACGAAGTCGAGCGCGCGCTGACGATCCTGGCAGGCGCGCCGGCGATGCCTATAATCACAGGTCCACATGTGGTTCACGCTTTTGCTCTCGGCTCTTCTCGCGGCGCCGCAGGCGCCAACCCGCCGTTCCACCGCGGCCGCGCCCTTCAGGACGGATCTGTCGATCGCGGACATGAGCGGCAAGCAGGCGGTCATCGAGACGGCGGCGGGCACGATGGTCATCGACCTCAGGCCGGATCTCGCGCCGAATCACGTGGGCTACTTCATCACGCTCGCGCGCGCGGGCGCCTACAACGGAACGGTGTTCCATCGCGTCATCGCGAACGGCATCGTCCAGGGGGGCGATCCGATCTCGAAGGACCGCTCGAAGGCGGCACAGTACGGCACCGGCGGGCTCGGCGTGCTGCGTGCGGAGCACAGCGCGGAGCCGTTCACGCGCGGCGCGGTTGCCGCGGTGATTCGTCCGGGACAGCCGGACAGCGCGGGCGCGCAGTTCTTCATCTGCGTGACCGATCAGCCGGCGCTCGCCGGGCAGTACACGATCTTCGGGCGCGTGAGCGAGGGGTCCGACGTCGCGCAGAGGATCTCGACGGTGCCGGCCGGCAGCAACGGCGCGCCGATCGATCGCGTCGAGATCACCGCGGTCACGATTCGCGACACGCCGCCGCCCGCGGCGCTGCCATTCTCGAGCGAGACGCCCGAGCAGCTCGCCGCCTATCGCGCGGTGCTCGAGACGAGTGCCGGCGCCATCACGATCGGCTTCATGCCTGACAAGGCGCCGGAGCACGTGCGCACCTTCCTGCGGCTCGCCGACGCCGGGGTGTTCGACGGCACGGCGTTCCACCGCATCGTCCGCGGGTTCGTCGTGCAGACGGGATCGCTGAATACGAGAGGGCCGCTCACCGAGCAGCAGCAGAAGCTGGTGCACGCGCTGGCGCCGGAGTTCAACGACGTGCGCCACGTCAAGGGGATCGTGTCGATGGCGCGCGGCGACGATCCGGCAAGTGCGACGACGTCGTTCTTCATCGTGACCGCCGACGCGCCGTCGCTCGACGGGAAGTACACGGTGTTCGGCCGCGTGATCGACGGCCTCGACGTGGTCGAGCGGATCGAAGCCACGGCCGTCAATGGGGAAACTCCGATCACGCCCATCGTGCTGAAGGCCGTTCGCGTGACGAAGTGACCACGGATGGACACGGATGAATACAACGGCGGAAGAGCGAATTCGGGCCCATCGGTGGTGCGGAGGCGTGCGCCGGGACGAGCTCAGCCTTGGGACGGCCCCGAACCCGCCGCGGTGCGATAATGACGTCTTGGCCGAATGGCCGGAAGGGATTGCAAGAACGGTTTGGCAGACACACGTTTGAAGATTGCGGTATTCATCGACTTCGACAACATCGAGATCGGGGTCAAGAGCACGCTCAGCGCGCAGTTCGACGTCGGGGTCGTCCTCGAGGCGCTCAAGGAGCGCGGCGAGGTGGTGTCGAAGACGGCGTACGGGGACTGGACGCGCGCCGGCGACTACAGCCGTTCGCTGACCCAGCACGCGACGAAGCTGGTGCAGCGAAACCTCACGCCTGGCGGGGACAAGAACGGCGCTGACGTGAACCTGGCGCTCGACGCGCTGGAGATGGCCTTCACCCATGCGCACATCAACGCCTACGTCATCGTCGGCGGCGACAGCGACTTCATGTCGCTCGTCGAGAAATTGAAGCAGTACGACAAGCAGGTCTTCATCGTCGGCGGGCGCGCGTTCACGAGCGTGGTGATGCAGCGCAATTGCCACGAGTTCATCGCCTACGAGAACCTGATTGGCGGGCGCCGCGGCGACCGCGGCGCGCGTCCGAGCGGCGTGGCGCCGCCGCAGGCCAATATCGAGCAGGTGCTGCCGCTCGTCCGCCGCGCGCTGAAGGTGCTGAGCGATCGCGAAGTGTCCCCGCAGCTCGGGCTGCTGAAGAGCACGCTGCTGCAGCTCGACTCGACGTTCTCGGAGCGCACCTACGGCGTCAGCAGCTTCCGCGATTTTGCGCAGAAGCTCGCGACCGCCGGCTACGTCACTCTGCGCGAATCAGGGCGCAACGTGCTGGTCGAACTGAAAGAGAACGGGCACGCCGCGCACGCGCAGCCGGCGCACGATGCCGGGATGCGGCACGAGGACACGCAGGAGCCGCGCGAGCCGCGCGGTCAGCGGAGTTCGCAGGACGGCCGGCCGGCGGCGGAGCCGCGGCTCGCCGACGGCATCCGCGAGGTGCGGCGGCTGTTCCAGTCGGCGCAGAACCCGCCGCGCTGGCCGATGGACGTCCGGCAGGTGAAGCAGTTCCTCCGCAACGTCGATCCCACGTTCGACGAGCGCCGGTTCGGCTTCGCGAGCCTGAACGATCTCCTGCGCGCCGCGCAGCGCGAAGGGCTGTTCCGGATGGAGCGCGACCGCCAGGGCGTGCTGCGCTTCTTCCAGGGCAACATCATGAAGCCGGTCGAGGGCGAGCCGATCGACCTGCCGGCAGACACGCCGGACATCGAGGAAGGGCACGCCGAGTCGGTGATGGAGACCGCGCCCGCGCCGCAGGACGAAGCGCGCGAGCCGGAGGTGGTCGACGGCGACGTGGTGCAGGAAGTCGAGGTCGCCCCGCCGGTGGACGTCGACGAGGCGCCGCCCTTGGACGATGAACAGGCGTCGCCCGAGTCCGCGCCGAAGCCGCGCCGCAAGCGCGCAGCGAAGAGCGCGGCCGCGAAAGGCGCACGCGACAAGAAGGCGCCGCGGAGCCGGGCGCGCAAGAAGACACCGGCGACCGCCGGCGTGTCGTAAAGGGCCCCGCCACGGATCCGCACGGATGGACACGGATAAGAAGGGAAGTTTTCCGTGTACCGCAAGGATGAGAGCAGACGCTTGAGCGGTACGACGGATCAGACGAGAACGATCTGCGTCATCCGTGTCCATCCGTGGTGGCTCATTCGTGGTCCTCGAACGGCAGCAGCGGATCCTCGGGCGAGAACGGCGCGGCCGGATCCTCGAGGTTGTGCACGCTGACGCCGAGCAGCCGCACCGCCCGTGATGCGGCCTCGGTGCGATCGAGCAGCGCGACGGCGCGCAATGCGATGTCGTCCGCGTCACGCGTGGCCGGCGTCCTCGAGTGACTGCGGGTGATCGTCGTGAAATCGCTGTAGCGCACCTTGACGGTCACGGTGCGGCACAGCAGCTCCTTCCGTTCCAGCCACGCCGCGGCGTCGCGCGCCATCTCGTCGATTTCGTGCCGGATCTCGTGGATGTCGGTGAGGTCCTGCGAGTAGGTGTTCTCGCTTCCCGACGACTTCACTTCGCGGTTCGGCTGGACCTGGCGATCGTCGATGCCGTCGGCGAGCCTTCGCAGCCAATCCGCCTGGCTCCCGAGCGCCTCGCGCAGCAGCGCCGCGTCGGCGGTGCGCACGTCGACGAGCCGCTCGATGCCGCGTTCCCGTAAACGTGCCGCGGTCACCGGCCCCACGCCCCACAGCGCGTCGACCGGCAGTTTCTGGAGGAACGACTCGACGCGCGACGGCGCGATGACCGTGAGGCCGTCCGGCTTCTGCCACGCCGAGGCGATCTTCGCGAGGAACTTGTTGGGAGCGACGCCCGCCGACGCGGTGAGGCCGGTCGCGGCGCGAATCTCGGCCTTCAGCCGCCCGGCGACCACGCGCCCGAGCGGCTCGTTCCAGGTGTTGTCGGTGACGTCGAGATATGCCTCGTCGAGCGACAGCGGCTCGACGAGCGGCGTGACCGCCCTGAAGATGTCGAACACCTGCTGCGACGCGGCTTTGTAGCGCGCGAAATCGGGGCGGACGATGATCAGGTCCCGACAGAGGCGGACCGCGCGCGCCATCGGGATCGCGGAGCGCACGCCGAAGGCGCGCGCCTCGTAGCTGGCGGCCGCGACGACGCCGCGCTTGTCAGGGTCGCCGCCGACGGCGACCGGCTTGCCGCGCAGGTGCGGCTTGTCGCGCTGCTCGACGGACGCATAGAAGGCGTCCATGTCGATGTGGAGGATGCGGCGAAAGAGCGGGGCAGCCACCGGGTGCGCCTCTATTTTGCAATAAAGGGCGCTGTCCCCTTTGTGTGTGGCACGGTCGCACCGTAGGATGGCTTCCATGCGACCGATCGCGATTGTGCTGCTGCTGCTCGTCACCGGCGCCGCGCCCCCGACCGCCCAGCGCATGGAGCCGGATTCGCCCGCGCCGGCAGCCGCGGCGATGCGGTGGCGCCTCGTCGGCCCTTTCCGCGGCGGACGCGTCGTCGCCGTCGCCGGCGTCCCCTCGAAGCCGCACACCTATTACTTCGGCGCGGTCGCCGGCGGCGTGTGGAAGACCACTGACGACGGGGTCGTCTGGACGCCCCTCTTCGATGCGCAACCGGTCCAGTCGATCGGCGCGATCGCGATCGCGCCGTCGAACGAGGACGTGATCTACGTCGGCACCGGCGAGGCCGACTGGCGATCGGATCTCTCGAGCGGCGACGGCATGTACAAGTCGTTGGACGCCGGGCAGACGTGGCAGCACATCGGCCTCGAGGGCACGCGCCACATCGCCCGCATCGCCGTCGATCCGCGAAACCCGGACGATCTCCTCGTGGCCGCGATGGGCCACGCGTACGACGCGAACCCGGAGCGCGGCGTCTTCCGCTCGCGCGACGGCGGCCGCACGTGGCAGAAATCGCTGTTCAGGAGCGACGATGCCGGTGCGATCGATCTGGTGCGGCAGCCCTCGAACCCCGACGTCGTCTACGCGGCCCTCTGGAGCGCGCGCCGCACGCCCTGGACGCGCTACCCGCCCGTGAACGGTGCTGGCGGCGGCATTTTCAAGTCCACCGACAACGGCGCGACCTGGACGGAGATCGCGGGCCATGGCTTGCCGACGGCCGCCCTTGGCCGCATCGGCCTCGCCGTCGGCTACGGCGGCGCGGGCAGTCGCGTCTACGCGCTCGTGGACGCGGACAAGCCGGGACTCTATCGCTCGGACACTGGCGGCTCGACGTGGGAGCTCGTCGGGACGGATCCGCGCATCACGAGCCGCGCGTGGTATTTCAGCGAGGTCGCGGTCGATCCACAGAACGCCGACGTCGTCTACGCGCCGAACGTCGGCCTCAACCGATCCGCCGACGGCGGCCGAACGTGGACGCCGATCAAGGGCGCGCCGGGAGGCGACGATTACCACGCGCTCTGGATCGATCCGCGGGACCCGGCGCGCATGATCAGCGGCGTCGATCAGGGGACGACGATTTCAGTGGACGGCGGGGCGACGTGGTCCACGTGGTACAACCAGCCGACGGCGCAGTTCTATCACGTCGCGACCGACAACGCGTTTCCGTATCGCATCTACGGCGCGCAGCAGGACAGCGGAACCGTCGGCATCCGGAGCCGCGGCAACTACGGCGCGATCACCCCGCGCGACTGGGAGACGGTCGGCGGCGGCGAGAGCGGCTACATCGCGCCCGACCCCGACGACAGCGACGTCGTCTACGGCGGCAACACCTACGGTGGATTGTTCCGCTTCGAGCGCGCGACCGGCCAGTCGCACGACATCGCGCCGCGCGATCCCCGCGACGTCGGCGTCCTGCGCCGCGAGGCCATCCATCGCTTCAGCTGGACGTCGCCGATCGCGTTTGGTCCGCGGCGGACTGCGGGCGCGCCGCGAGCTATCTACTTCGGATCGCAGCGTGTGCTGCGCAGCGTCGATCGCGGCCAGAGCTGGACGGCAATCAGCGAGGACCTGTCGCGGCGCGGCGTCGACGCGGCGCCGGCGACCGGCGGACGGATGATTCAGGATCTCGCGAGGGCCGAAGCGTTCGGCGTCGTCTACGCCATCGCGCCCTCGCCGCTGCAGTCGGGGCTGATCTGGGCGGGCACCGACGACGGCCTCGTGCACGTGACGCGCGACGAGGGCCGGACGTGGAAGAACGTGACGCCCGCGTCGCTCGGCGCGTGGAGCAAGATCAGCGCGATCGACGCGTCGCCGCACGAGGCCGGCACCGCCTATGCCGCCATCGATCGGCATCGCCTCGACGACTACACGCCGCACATTCTGAAGACCACGGACTACGGCGCCACGTGGACGGAGATCGTGGCGGGAATTCCGCGCGGCACGTTCGTGCGCGCCGTCCGCGAGGATCCGGCCCGGAAGGGCCTGCTGTATGCGGGGACCGAGTTCGGCGTCTACGTTTCGTTCGACGGCGGCGGCCGCTGGTTATCGCTCCAGTTGAACCTCCCGCGCGCGCCCGTCCACGATCTCGTCGTCCACGATCGCGACCTGGTCGTCGCGACGCACGGACGATCGTTCTGGGTGCTCGACGATCTGGCACCGCTGCGGCAGCTCGATCCGTCGGGGCCGGCGACGCGCCTCTTCAAGCCGTCGCAGGTGGTGCGCGTGCGCCGCAGCGTCAACACTGATACGCCGCTGCCACGGGAGACGCCACTGGGACAGAACCCGCCCGACGGGGCGGTGATCGACTACCAGCTCGCGCAAGCGGATACGCCGGTCATCATCGAAATCGTCGACGGCTCCGGTCAGCTGGTGCGGCAGTTCTCCAGCGGCAACGTGCCGCCGTCGACCAATGCCACGACGCCGTTTCCGTCGTACTGGCTGAGCGCGGCACGCGTACCGACCGCCCGGGCGGGGATGAATCGCTTCGTGTGGGACCTTCGCTATGCCGCGCCGCGCGCGCAGAACCCCGACTACAGCATCGCGGCGCTGCCAGGCGACACGCCGGCGCTGCCGCTCGGCCCGCTGGTGCTGCCCGGCACCTATCAGGTGCGCCTCACGGCGGGCGGCCGCACCGTGGCGCAGCCGCTCGTGGTGACGATGGATCCGCGCGTCAGGACGACCGCGGCGGATCTCACGAAGTTGTTCACCCTCGAGCGGCAGATTGCCGCGGCGATCGACGAGAGCGCGCGCGCGATGGACGGAGACGACGGCAGCGATGCCGCGGCGAATCAGAAGCGCACGGCGCTCGGCAAGGTGAACGATGCGCTGTCGGAGCTGCTGACGGCGGTGGACACCGCGGACGCCGCGCCGACCCGGCAGGCGACAGCGGCATTTGCCGCGTTCCGGAAACAACTCGATGCGCTGCTGCGGAACCCGGCGCGGTGAAGCGGGTCGAGGCTCGCGACAACAGTCGCGCTATCGGTGCGTGTAGTTCAATTCACCGGCGCGGATCGCCACGTTCAACTGATTCTCTTTCGTGGGCAGCGGACAGGTGGCAAACGCGGTGAACGCACACGGCGGGTTGTACGCGCGATTGAAATCAAGATCGACGATGCCGTTCTGCGGCAGCGGCGAGTGGAGGAAGCGGCCGGCCGGGTAGGTCTCCTTGCCGCTCGTCAGATCCTTGAAAATGAAGAAGAGATTTTCACGCGCCTCGGTTTCGTACACCGGCTCGAGGCGGTACGACGCGCCGCGCAGCGTGAACGTCACGTATCCGGGACTCTCCATCGGCACGGGCATACCGAGGACGTTCGGCACCGCTACCTGCTTCGCCTTCGCGTACGGCGTGAACGTCGCGCGGAGCCGGTACCACGGACGGAGCGGGTAGTAGCGCAGCCCCCTGAAGGTGCGGCGCTGTGTGCGCTCGGGATCGAGCAGGCGCACGGCATAACGATCGCCGCGCTTGATCACGAACATGGTGAGGCCGGCAATCGCGATTGCCGACTTCTCCCCTTGCCTGGGATCGAAGGTGAAATGATTCACCGCCTTGCCGTCGGAGGTCAGGCGGACGCCCGCGTCGGCGGTGAATGTCACGGTCCCCTTCTTGAGTTCGAAGACACCAAGGGTGCGCGGCGCCCGCCGCGGCAGGCGGACCGCTTTGTCCCTGTCGCTGCCCACGGTGTTCACGCCCTCGCGCAGCCAGAACAGTCCGGCGACGGCAAGCCATCCGTTCGGCGCTCTCAAGTCGGCGACGCGCTCCGCGCGATGCTTCTCGATTTCAGCGCGGTAAGTCTTCGCCGCGTGCGGCGTGGGAGCGGCGAGGAGCAGCGCGGTGAGCAAGGCCAGGCCCCACATACCCTCTACCTTACAATGCCCGCATGTTCCTCGGCCATTTCGCCGCGGGCCTCGCCGGCCGCCGTGTCGCGCCGTCGGTGTCGCTGGCCGTCTGGTTTCTCGCGGTGCAGCTGCTCGACGTGTTGTGGCCGGTGTTCATCCTCGGAGGCATCGAGCACGTGCGGATCGATCCGGGCAACACCGCCTTCACACCGTTGGACTTCACCGATTATCCAATCTCTCACAGCCTCGCGGGCGCCTTCGTCTGGGGCACCCTCTTCGCGGGCGGCTGGATGCTGCTGCGCGGACGCACCGGGGCCGCGGGGCTGCTGTTTCTCGGGGTCGTGAGCCACTGGATGCTCGACGTGATCTCGCACCGGCCGGACGTGCCGCTGCTGCCGCACGGTCCGTATCTCGGGCTCGGGTTGTGGAACTCCGTCGCGTGGACCGTGATCGTCGAGGCCTCGATGTTCGTCGCGGCGATCGTGGTTTACGCACGCGGCCGGCGGCCGCGTCCGTCGTTCTGGCTGCTGATCGCGCTGCTGTCGGTGTTCTACCTGGGCGCGGCGTTCGGTCCGCCTCCGCCTGGCGTCCAGACGCTCGGCTGGACGGCGATTGCCGGCTTCGTGATCATCGTGCCCTGGGCGTGGTGGGCGGATCGGCCCACGCATGCGCGATGACGGCTCCCGGATCGTCGTAAGCCCCGAGCCCTGCTCGGCGCGGCACGCGACCAGCGGATCGACACGGCGGCGCGCCGGGCGGACAATCGTCGGCGATCGCGGCTTCCTTCGACGCCTGCCCCGCTTTACATGGCCTCCAATTCGCGCTCGATCCCTTCCTCCATCGACTTGAGCGTGCGGTAGGCGCGGCCGAGCGCCTGACGGCCCGCGGTGTCCATCAGATAGTGCTTGCGGCGGCGGCCGCCGCGCTGCTTCGTCGGCTCGCCGGTGTAGGAGCAGACCATCTGCTTCGCTTCGAGCCGGGCCAGCGTCATGTAGAGCGCGCCGATGGCGATCTCGCGACCGGTGCGTTCCTGCACTTCGCGCAAAATCGCCGCACCGTAGGCGCCGTTTCCGAGCCGCACCAGCGCCAGCAGCACGAGCAGCTCGAATTCGCCGACGACCGGCGCCCAGTAGTCCTGGATTTGTCTCACATCGTTAAGTATATCGGATGAAAAACCGCAGCTCGGCCGTCGCTTTTTGCTTGCGGCCGGCCTCAGCCGTCCGCATAATCAGGGGCTTCACGGAGTGGCACTTCTTCCCGCCGCAAGAAAGGACGACATCGACCATGGGCTCCGCTGCATCCGGTGACGCCATCAAAAACATCAACGAGTTCAGCCTCGCCGTCCGCAGTGCGACGGCGGCGATCGCCGCCCGCAAGATTACCGACGAATTCGGCTCGCTCACGTTCAACGAGGAAGTCCAGCGCGCGCGCCTGCCCAAGGACGTCTTCCGCGCGCTGCGCCGGTCGATCGCGCACGGCGAGGCCATCGATCCGTCGATTGGCGACATCGTCGCCAGCGCGCTGAAGGACTGGGCGGTCGAACATGGCGCGACCCATTACACGCACTGGTTCCAGCCGATGACCGGCATCACCGCCGAGAAGCACGACGCCTTTCTGAATCCGACGCCGGACGGCCGCGCGGTCGCGGAGTTCAGCGGCAAGGAACTGGTCCGCGGCGAGCCCGACGCCTCGAGCTTCCCGTCGGGCGGCATGCGGTCGACGTTCGAAGCGCGCGGCTACACCGCGTGGGACCCGACCAGCCCGCCGTGGCTGCTCGTCACGCCGCAGGGGACGACGCTGGTGATCCCCACGGCGTTCGTCAGCTGGACGGGCGAAGCGCTCGACAAGAAGACGCCGCTCCTGCGATCGCAGGAGGCGCTCTCGAAGCAGGCGATCCGCATCCTCAGGCTGTTCGGCTCGAAGGCGCAGCGCGTGGTCACGACCTGCGGGCCCGAGCAGGAGTACTTCCTGATCGATCGGCAGTTCTACTTCAATCGGCCCGACTTGATTAACGCCGGCCGCACCCTGTTCGGCGCGCGCCCGCCGAAGGGCCAGGAGATGGAAGACCACTACTTCGGCTCCATCCCCGATCGCGTGCTGGCGTTCATGATGGAAGTGGAGCGCGAGCTGTACAAGGTCGGCGTCCCGCTGAAGACGCGCCACAACGAAGTCGCGCCGAGCCAGTACGAAGTCGCGCCCATCTTCGAAAACGCCAACGTCGCCACCGATCACCAGATGATGACGATGGAGATGCTGCGGCGGGTCGCGCCGAAGTTCGGCCTCGCCTGCCTGCTGCACGAGAAGCCGTTTGCCGGCGTCAACGGCTCCGGCAAGCACCTGAACTGGAGCATCAGCGACGACCTCGGCAACAACCTGCTGAACCCGGGCGAGACGCCGCACGACAACATCCAGTTCCTGGTGTTCTGCGCCGCGGTGCTGCGCGCGGTGAACCGCTACCAGGGGCTGCTGCGGTTCAGCATCGCCAGCGCCGGCAACGATCACCGGCTCGGCGCGAACGAAGCGCCGCCGGCGATCATCTCGATCTTCCTGGGCGACATGCTCACCGACATCTTCCAGCAGATCGAGAAGGCGGGCAGCGCGAAGAGCACGAAGCCGGGCGGCATTCTCGACATCGGCGTCAACGTGCTGCCCAAGCTGCCGCGCGACGCGGGCGACCGCAACCGCACCAGCCCGTTCGCGTTCACCGGCAACAAGTTCGAGTTCCGCGCCGTCTCCGCGAACCAGAGCATCGCGCTGCCCAACGTCGCGCTCAACGTCGCCGTCACCGAGTCGCTCGACTACTGCGCGACCGAGCTCGAGAAAGGCCTGAAGGAAGGCAAGAAGCTCCAGGTCGCGGTCAAGACCCTGCTGACGAAGTTGATCAAGGACAACAAGCGGATCATCTTCAACGGCAACAACTACTCCGACGACTGGACCAAGGAGGCGGCCAAGCGCGGCCTGCTCAACCACCGCACGTCCGTCGACGCCTACGCGGAGGCGATCAAGCCCGACGTCGTCAAGGCGTTCGAGAAGTACGGCGTGCTGAACGAGCGCGAGCTGCGCGCGCGCTACGACGTCGCGGTCGAGCAGTACAACAAGACGATCAACATCGAGGCGCAGCTGATGGTGCTGATGGCCAACCGCTACATCCTGCCGGCGGCGTACCGGTACCAGGGGCAGCTCGCCGAGAGCGTCGCCGCCATCAAGGCGGCCGGCGCGACCGCGAAGGAAGCCCGCCGCTCGCTCGACGAGATCATCAAGTTGACCGACGAGATGAAGGTCCGCACCGACAAGCTGCAGGGCGCGCTCGAGCACGAGAGCAATGGCGAGCCGGAGAAGCACGCGAAGTTCATGCGCGACAAGGTCGTGCCCGCGATGACCGCCCTTCGCGAAGTCGGCGACGCCCTCGAGTGCATCGTCCCGCAGGACCTGTGGCCGCTGCCGACCTATCGCGAGATGCTGTTCGTGAAGTAGATCCCGCAGATGTAGGGCGGGTCTTCAGACCCGCCAAACAAGAGGCGCCCGGTTGAGCCGGGCGCCTCTTTTTTTGCCCGCGGGTAAACGCTGCGCTGCAAATCCCGTCCAACGTTCCGAGGTGAGGACATGAACGCAGGTCTCCTGGCGATCCTCG
>JABFWM010000194.1 GCA_013362195.1 Acidobacteriota bacterium | reverse complement strand
CGTCGTCCGATCGCCAGAGAAGGTGAACGCCTGGATCTCCGTCCCGAGCACGTCCTGCTTCGATTGAAGCGCAAACTCCGCGCGCACCACCCCGTCGCGCGCGCCGCTCGTGACCGCATCGAGTGTCCGGAACACCGTGCGACCGAACGGCAGCGACTGCGAACCATAGAAGCGGCTGAACGCCTCCTCGGCCCAGAAGTTCACGCCGTCGATGTCGCCGTGCGCGAAATACAGATCGCGCTGGTGCGGCTCGAGGGACCGATCCTTCGCATGGGCCTCGGGCACGTCGTTGCCGATCGGAAACCCGCGCGTGACGACGGTGCCGCTCGCCGCCCGCAGCGGCTGCAGGTAGGGCTTCGCCTGCGCGGGATCGAAGAAGTAGGTGGTGAACGGGCGGCCGCCAACGGACACGTCCACCTGATGGTCCTGCCGCGTCAACCTGACCGATTCATCCCCCGCCGGCCGCATCGCGATCGCGATCGGCCCTATCAGGCCGACGATTACCAGATGACTCACCGCACGCGTCGCACTCATCGCGTCCTCCATCCTCCCGGGCTGATGCCGCTGTCGGTTTCCCGATGGTCGTTGGTAGCATAGCCGGACATGAGCACCATCGATCGCCGCACCTTTCTCGCCACGGTCGCTGCGGGAGCCGCGGCCACGCGCACGCTCGCCGCGCAACCGCCGCCATCCAGCCGCCCGCTGAGCGATCCGATGTTCCGGCCTCTCCCGCTCGGGGCGATTCGCCCGGCCGGATGGCTGCAGCGGCAGTTGCGCATTCAGGCGGACGGGCTGAGCGGGCACCTCGACGAGTTCTGGCCCGACATCGCGCAGAGCCAATGGTTCGGCGGCACGGCGGAAGGATGGGAGCGCGCGCCCTACTGGCTCGACGGCGTCATTCCGCTCGCATGGCTCCTCGACGATCGCCCGCTGCAGACGCGCATCACGCGCTACGTCGACCACATCGTCACCCATCAGCGCGCCGACGGCTGGTATGCGCCCTACCCCGAGGACGCGACGACCAAGCGGTACGACCTGTGGGCAATCCTGCTCGCCAACAAGGTGCTGACGCAGTACCACGAGGCGGCCGGCGACACGCGCGTGCTCGGCGCCGTGCAGCGGAGCCTGCGCGCGCTGCTGACCGGCCTCGATCGCACGCCGCTCTACGGGTGGGGCAAGTTCCGGTGGTACGAAGGACTCGTGCCCGTGTTCTACGTCTACGAGCGCACGCGCGAGCCATGGCTGCTGGATCTCGCGCGCAAGCTGCGCGCGCAGGGCGCCGATTTTCAGGCGCTGTTTGCCAGCGACGATCTCGCGGTGCCGACGCCGCGTCGCGGGCTCTGGAAATGGACCAAGCACGTCGTCAACACCGCGATGGCGACCAAGGCGTCCGCCTTGAGCTGGCGGCTCGACCAGCGGGCCGCGGACCGCGCGTTCAGCACCGCGATGATCGAGTTCCTCGATCGGCATCACGGACAGGTGACCGGGATGTTCAGCGGCGACGAGTGCCTCGCGGGACGCAATCCACTGCAGGGCACGGAGCTCTGCGCGGTCGTGGAGTTCATGTACTCGCTCGAGCACCTGTTCTCGGTCTTCGGCGAGCCCCGCTTCGCCGATCGGCTCGAACGGGTCGCGTTCAACGCGTTGCCGGCGGCGATCGCGCCCGACATGTGGTCGCACCAGTACGATCAGCAGGTCAATCAGGCGCAGTGCACGATCAATCCCGAGCACGGCTGGACGACCAACGGACCCGAGTCGAACCTGTTCGGCCTCGAGCCGAACTACGGCTGCTGTACGTCGAACCTGCATCAGGGATGGCCGAAGTTCGCCGCGCATCTCTGGATGAAGAGCGCTGACGAGGGACTGGTCGCGGCAGCGTGGGCGCCCTGTCGTCTCGATACGCGGGTGCGCGGCGCCGCCGTCAGCGTCGCCGTCGACACAGACTACCCGTTCCGGGAGGCGATCACCGTCGCGGTGCGCGCCGGGTCAGCCGTCCGCTTTCCGCTCCTGCTCCGCGTGCCCGGGTGGGCGGACGGCGCGACCGTGCGGGTCGGATCGGAGGCGGAGCAGCCGATGACGGCAGGCACGCTGCACCGCATCGAGCGCGAATGGCGGGAGCCGATCGCCTTGACGCTGCGCTTCCCGATGCGCGCGCAGGCGACGCGCCGCTACAACGAGGCGGTGGCGATCGAGCGCGGCCCGCTGGTGTACGCATTGAAGCTCGGCGAAGCCTGGACGCGCGTGAACGCCGACAAGCCGCACCGCGAACTGCCGCACGGGGATTTCGAGGTGCGCGCGACAACGCCGTGGAACTACGGGCTGGCCGTCGACGACCAGCAGGGGATCGACGGACTGCGCTTCGAGGAGCGTCCCGTCGGCGCGCAGCCCTTCTCGCCGGCAGGCGCCGGCGTCGTCGCGACGGCGCGTGCCCGGCAGATCCCGTCGTGGAAGCTGGTGCACGGCTGGGCGGGCGAACTGTCGCCCGCCGACGTCGAGTGGTCGGATCGTGCGCGCCCGGTCACGGATCAACCCGTCGAGACGGTGACGCTGGTGCCGTACGGCTGCACCAATATCCGCATCGCGGAGTTTCCGGTCGTGCGCGGGTGACTTCCGCCTGTAAGGCGGAAGCCACGGACGCGCGCGCCCAACCGACATCTCCTCCTGGCGCGCGTGCACGTCCGCCTCAAGGCGAAAGCTACGGATGCGAACGCGGAAGCACGGGCCCTCTCCTCCTGTAGCTTCCGGCTTCAGCCGGAAGATTGCGCCGGCACGCTACTGCAGCGCCTTCAACTCGGCGTCCGTCCACGGCCGCGTGCGGCCGGCGGTCTGCGCACGCACGCTCCTGACGAGGGCGGCATCGACCGGCGAGCCGTCATTGCCCCACTCGCGACGCACGTAGGTCAGCACCGCGGCGATCTGATCGTCGCTCAGTGCGGATCCGATCGGCGGCATCAGCCCGATCGATCCTTCCTTGCCGTGCAGCAAAATGCGCGCGGGGATCTCGGGGCGCGCCACCGCGAATGCCGACGAGAGCAGGCTCGGCGCGAGCTTGTCCTGGACGCGGCCGTCCGGCTGATGGCTGGGCTGACAGATGTTGCGGTAGATTTCGCGTCCCGAGTCGAACCGCTGCTGCTCGTCGGCCGTCAGCGGCGCGATCGTCCGCTCACCGGCTTTTCCTGGCCACGTGACCCGCGACAGCAGCGCCGTTGCGCGCGCCCCGAGGTCGCCTGACGCGGACGCGAGGCGGGTGAGCGCGCGCGGCTCCTGCTGCAACCGCAGCGAGGGTCCGCGACGCGCCGCCGGATCGACGATCGTTGGATCGCCGGGCCGCTGAAACGCATAGGCGCCGCCGGGACCCGCGCGTCCGCCCGGACACGTCGGACACGGCAGGTTGGCCGCCATGCTGACGCCGGCCGCACGTTTCGCGCCCGGCATCGGCGCCCCGAGCAGCGCCACTTCCGCGCCGCGCAGCACCGCCGAGCGCACCCACCCGGGCCGACTGTCGTCTGCCGCCGCCGCGAAGAGCGTCTGTGCCTGTGCCTCGTCCGCGCCGCGCACGATCGTGGCGGAGAGCATCGCGATAGCGGCGTCGCGCTGAGGCGTTTGCGACCCGGCCGCCGCCAGCCGATCCAGAACGCTGGCCTCCCGTCCGGCGACGCTGCTCAACGCGGCGTCGAGCGTTATCCCGTCGTCCGCGTACCGTTCGAGCAGCGACGCGACCGCGGCGTCGCGCTGATTCACCGGCAGCGCGCCCAGCGACGCCGCCACCTGCCGACGCACGTCAACATCGCCGTCATCGATTCGCTCCAGGACGGCGCTCGCGATGTCCTGCTGCCCCTCGGCGAGCCATCGCTCCGCCATCTGCACGGCCGCCCTGCGCACGTACCGCGACTCGTCCTTCATCGCGGCCGTGACCGTGGCTGGTTCGATCGCATCGAGGCCATCGAGCGTCCACAGCGCACGCAGCCGCGTCCGCCAGTCGGCGGCGCGGACCAGAGGCGCCAGTGCGGGCGCCGCGCCCTTCAGGTTCCGCTCGACGATGAGGCGCTGCGCGGTCTCGCGACGCCATCCGTTGGGATGCGACAGCAGGGCGACGAGCTGGCCGGCGGTCGCCGCCTGCGGCCACGGCGTGAGATCGCGCGCCGTCGTGTCGTGCACCACCCGGTAAATCCGCCCGTAGCCAGTGGGCCGATCCAGGTTGCGCGCCAGGATCTGATCGCGCAGGTATGTCGTGATGGAGATGCGGTGCTCGATGATGCCGCGATACATGTCGGCGATGTAGAGCGTGCCGTCCGGGGCGTTCGCGATGTAGACCGGACGGAACCGCTCGTCGGTGGATGCGAGGAACTCGCCGCGCTCGTAGGCCTTGCGCGCCGCCAGCGTGCCGTTCGCGTCGTCAAGGACGATGCGGCTGACCAGGTTCGCCGCGGGCTCGGCGACGAACACGTTGCCGTAGACGTCGGCGGGCAGCCGATCGCCGCGATAGACGACAGGCGCGCACACCGAAGTGAACCTGGCGAGCGAGCCGTCGGGCCGATCGATCCCCGCCTGGTACGCGCGATTCGTGCCGGGGTTGGGGCGCACGGGCCAGACCACGTTCAGGTCCGGGTTGTCGTCGGCGAGACGCTCGTAGCTGCCGCGCGTGCGCAGCAGGTTGGGGTTGCGCGCGAAGTAGTGCGTCTGCACCACGTCGACGTGCAGCGCGGATTCGTTGGTATTGCGATAGATCCGGCCGGCATCGTCCTCGGTGACGCCCCATTCGCCCTGGTCGATCGTCCGGCGGAACTCGAACCGGCCGTTCTTCAATCGCAGCTCGAGATCCGTTTCGCCCGCCGTGTGCATCCAGTTGTCGATCGCCCACGGGAAGCCGTTGCCGGCGTTCTGCGGATCGCCTTCGCGCCGGCTGAAGTGATCCGAGAGGCGCTCCTTCTCGTCGGCTCGCAAATCGCCGTTGGTGTCGCGCATCAGCCACAGGTTCGGCGGTTCGGCGACGAGGACGCCACGATCGAGGACCTTCACGGAGCGCACGAGGACGAGACCGTCGGCGAATACCGTCCGCTTGTCCATCCTGCCGTCGCCATTCGTGTCTTCGAGCACGACCACCCGGCCGATCGGATCGTGTTCGTTCGAGCCGGTGATGTCGGCCATGAAGCCGGGCATCTCGACGACCCAGAGGCGGCCCTGCAGGTCCCAGTCGAGCGCCACCGGCTCCTGGACCAGCGGTTCGCTCGCGACGAGCTCCACGTGGTAGCCCGGAGGCATGAAGAACGACTTCACCGCCTCGTCGGGCGGAAGCGGCGGCGACTGGTCCGACACCTTCTGGACGCCTGGCGGCCAGGGTCGATTGACGGGCGAGCTCTGGGCCGCGAACGTGGTGACCGCCGCGGCCACGAGGAAGAGGGCAATCGATCGTACGCGCGTGAGTGGCATATCGAGTGTGACTTTTCAATATCATACGGCGCATGGATCGCCGGGACTTTCTCAGGGCCGCCGGGGCCGGCATCGTCGGGGCCGCGCTCGAACGACGCACCGTTCACGCGCAGGCCCCGGAGCCGATCATCGACATCCATCAGCACGTCGGCTACACGGGGCGTGCGGACGACGCGTTGATCGCGCACCAGCGCGCGATGGGGGCGACGATGACGGTGCTGCTGCCGGCAGGGCGGCCGATCGCATCGCCGTCGACCCACGACGGCGTCGCCAACGGCCTGCAGGCGCAATGCCTGGGCAACGAGGCGTGCTATCAGCTCGCGCGCGCGCACACGGACGCCTACACGTTCGCCGCCAACGAGGTGCCGGACCTGCCCGACGCGACGGCGGTCATCGGCGGCTATCTCCGGCGGGGCGCGGTGATGATTGCCGAGCAGAAATTCGGCGTCGAGTGCGACTCGCCGGAGATGGAGCGGATCTACCGGCTCGCCGAGGAGCACCACGTGCCGGTGCTGATGCACTGGCAATTCCAGATGTACAACTACGGGTTCGAGCGGTTCCACCGCGTGCTGGAGAAATACCCGCGGGTCGCCTTCATCGGTCACGCGCAAACGTGGTGGGGACATATCGACAGGAACCACACCGACCAGACGGTGATGTATCCGAAGGGGCCGGTCGCGCGAGGCGGCCTGACCGATCGCTACCTCGCGGATTACCCGAACATCTACGGCGATCTCTCGGCGGGATCGGGGCTCAACGCGCTGACCCGCGATGAGGCGTTCACGCGCGAGTTCCTCGTCCGCCATCAGGACAAGCTGCTGTTCGGCAGCGACTGCACCGACGTGGCCGGGACGGGATCGGGCTGCCTCGGGGCGCAGATCATCGGCGCGGTTCGCCGGCTCGCAGCCGACAAGCGCATCGAACGCAAGCTGCTCTACGGGAACGCGAAGCGAGTGCTGCGGATCACTTCCGCCTGAAGGCGGAAGCTACGATTGATTTCCTCGCGTCTTTAGCTTCCGGCTTCAGCCGGAAGATTGACGCGACCTCGGGAGTAGAAACGACGATGAATCGACGCGAATGGCTGGCGGCCGTGGCTGCGACCACGGTGGCGGGAGTCCCTGGCGGCGCTGAACGGGACGCGCAGACGGCGCGGACGGCGGCGCCGCTCGATCTCAAGGACTTTCAGCCGCGCAGCATGCTGCACGTGCCGGAAACGCAGGTCATGCGCGCGCGGTTCCCCGTCATCGACGTGCACACGCATCTCGGCTTCAGCGCGAAGAGCGCCGGCGGCGTGGCGCAAGGGGAGGACATGCGTTATGCCGCGCCTCCGGAGGAACTGCTCGCGGTGATGGACGCGGTGAATCTCCGCACGATGGTCAACCTGACCGGCGGCGTGGGCGCCGGGCTGCAGGAGAGCATCACGCGCTACCAGACGCCCCACGCCGGGCGGTTTCTGACCTTCGCCGAGCCGCGCTGGAGCCAGGCGAATCGGCCGGCCTACGCCCGCGATCAGGCGCTCGAGATCGAGCGCGCGCACGCGCTCGGCGCCCGCGGCGTGAAGGTGCTGAAGACGCTCGGCCTCTACCTCCGCGAGCAGATCACGTCGGGGCCGCTCGTCGCGATCGACGACGCGCGGTTCGATCCGATGTGGGAGGCGTGCGCCGCCCGCGCGATGCCGGTCGCGATCCACATTGCCGACCCGGAGGCCTTCTTCCTGCCCATCGATCGGTTCAACGAGCGCTTCGAGGAATTGAACAACCACCCGAACTGGTCGTTCTACGGCCGGGACTTTCCGTCGTTCCGGTCGCTCATCGACGCGCGCAACCGCGTCCTCGCGCGGCACCCGAAAACGACCTTCATCACGCTGCACGTGGGAAACAACGCCGAGAACCTGGCGGACGTCGGCGCGTGCCTCGACACGTACCCGAACATGTACGTCGAGACGGCCGCGCGCATCGGCGAACTGGGCCGCCAGCCGCGCGTCGCCCGCCGCTTCTTCGATCGCTACCAGGATCGCATCCTCTTCGGCACCGATGCCGTTCCGCACGGCACCGAGACGCCGCAGCAGATCTTCGGCGAAGCGCTGTACCGGATCTATTTCCGGTTCCTGGAAACGGAGGACGATTATTTCGACTACGCGCCCGCGCCGGTCCCGCCGCAGGGGCGCTGGCGGATCTACGGCCTCGGACTGCCGGAGGCGATTCTGCGGAAGGTCTATCACGAAAACGCGGCGCGGCTGCTCGGACTGTAGGCGCGCGCGGGTGCGGCGCCTCACGCTGCACGGAATCAGGAGATCGGGAGCGCGTTGGGTTCTGCGACCGAGCGTGCTCCTGACCTCCTGATGTCCCGGTGTGATCTCACGCGATCGACTGCAGGTACGCGTAACTCTTGCGCAGGCTCGCGATCGGATCGCCGGGCGTGTGATCCTGCTCGACGAAGTAGTGCTCGGCGCCCGCGCCGGCCGCGGCCTCGAGAATCGCGCGGAAATCGAGCGCCCCGCTTCCCACTTCCGTGAACGTGGCCGGGGCGACCTTCCGTTCGTCCGTGGTGCGCGCCGCGTCCTTCGCCCGGTCCTTCAGGTGCACCAGCGCGACGCGGCCCTTGTGCTGATGCAGCAGCTCCACCGGGTCCGCGCCGGTAATGCCGATCCAGAGACGGATCGGTGCGCGCGACGAGCACGTCGAGCGGCCGCTTGCCGTCGGCGAGCGGCTCGAACTCGAAGCCGTGATTGTGGTAGCCGATCGTCATGCCTCGCTGCCGCGCGGCCTCGCCGGCGCGGTTCAACTGGTCGCCCAGCTGCTCGTAGAACGCCGCATCGCTCTTCCGCTCGTCGGGCATCAGGTAGCTGACGACGGCGTACTGGACGCCGTAGCCCTTCGCGTCGTCGAGCGTGCGATCGAGCGTCGAACGGTTTTCAGGCTTCACGGCTTGCGCCCACGGCGCCCAGTTGCCCGTGATGATCGGCGGCTCGATGTGCATGCTCGGGCACTGCAGCCCATGCGCCTTCGCGAGCGGCGCGATCCGCGCCGCATCCCCGCGGAGCAGCTCGACCTCCTTGTAGCCAATCGACGCGATCGCCGCCAGCGTCGCATCCGCATCGCCCGGCCCGAGCTTGTCGCGGACGGTGTAGAGCTGCACGCCGAGCGGACGCTTCGGTTGTCCGAACAGCGAGTCGCCCGCCGCCGCGCCAACCGCCCCCATCGCGGCAAGTTGAAGCCACGTCCGCCGCGTCATCGTCATCGTGAGTGAGTTGCTCATGTGACCTCGCGATCTCCTGTCTCCTGTCTCCTGTCTCCTGTCTCCTGTTTATTGGTGCTCCGGATGATCGCAGCCTCTGAACACCGGCACGAACATCTGCCCATCGTCGCCGAGCGCCTGGCGCAGGCCGATCTCGGTCGAATAGTATCCATTGATCGTCAGCGACTTGATCGCGCGAAAGAAGGCGACGCCGGTCGCGTCCTCGGATGAAACCGCCGACGCGGCGCCGCCCGATTCCGCCTCTGCGAGCGGCGTCAGCAGGGCCGTCTGCTGCTCCGGCGATGCGGCGGCGAACGGCTGGCCAAACCGCGCGCGGCTGCGCCCGTCGACCCACGCGAGCCCCGACGTGAACTTGTCGCGCTCGGCGGCGGGCGCGTCCGCCAGCACCCAGTCCACGAACTGATTCACCTTGGCGGCTTTCGCGCCGGGGGTGTCGGTCTCGGGAATGATGATCTCGGTCAGCGCGATGACCGCCTCGTTCTGCGCCGGCGTCAGCGCCTTCGGCGTCCACCCCGGGGCGGAGGCCGCGGACGTGGTCGCCTGAATGTAGGCGCGCTCGCGCGCGAGCGCGGCGAGCGACTGCACCCAAGCCGGCGCCGCGGCCGCACCGAGGGCCCCGGCCGCGAGCCGGCGCAGCGCGTCACGACGATTCAGATGCGGATTAGAGATTCCCACGTTTGATCTCCTCGGCGAGACGATCGGTCGCGCGCCACGACAGCGCGAGAATGGTCAGCGTCGGGTTCTTCTCGGTCGCGTTCGGGAACGCGGATCCATCGACGACGAAGACGTTCTTCACTTCGTGCATCTGGTTGAACGCGTTCAACGCGGACCGCCTGGGATCCGCGCCCATGCGGCACGTCCCGTGCTCGTGGATCGCCGAGCCGTTCGCGTCGAGGTCGGCGCGTTTGTAGTTGACCAGCTCGCCGCCCGCCGCCTTGACGATCTCTTCGACGGTGTCGGCCATGTGCTGCGCCATCCGGCGTTCGTTGTCGCCGACGCGATAGTCGATCTTCAGCAGCGGCAGGCCGTAGCGATCGACCTTCGACGCATCCACGGTGATGCGGTTGTGCGCGTAGGGGAGCGCTTCGCCGAACGGATGGATCTCGAACCACGCCGGATGGCGCCGCTTGATCTCCTGCTTGAGCGCCGCGCCAAAGCCGGGGATCCGCTCCGACCCGCCGTGTGCGCCGACCGCGCTCGCCCCGGTGTTCCAGAACTGCGCCCCGAAGCCGCGCAGGTAGTCGCGGCCGCGGCCCGGCCGATGATTGAAGCGCGGCATGTAGATGTGCTCGCCGCCGATGCCGCGATCGTTGCGCGTCGGCGTGCCGGCGAGCGCGGGCAGATAGCCGGTCACGTTCAGCCGGATCTGTTCGCACAGATAGCGTCCGATCACATCGGACCCGTTGCCGAGCCCGTTCGGGTGGCGATCCGACGTCGAATTGAGCAGGATGCGCGTGGAGTCCACACAGCTGGCCCCGAGGACGATCACCTTGGCCAGCACCTGCTGCTCGATGCCGGTCTGCCGATCGAAATACTGCACGCCCTTCGCCAGGCCGTTCTCGTCGGTCAGGATCCGCCCGACGACGGCGTTCGATCGGATCTCGAGACGACCGGTCCGGAGCGCGGCGGGCAGCAGGTGATCGGCGGAACAGAAGAACGAGGCGGTGTCGCACCCGGCGCCGCAATTCCCGCAGTGATGGCACGGCGGAAATCCGTTGGTCGGCCGCGTCATGTTCGCGCGGCGTCCCGCGACGACCGGGATGTTCAGCTTTCCCATGGCTCGGGCCAGCAGGCGCTCGCCGCAGCGCGGCGCCGGCGGTGGCTGGAGGAACCTGCTGCCGGGGAGCACGTCCGAATCGTCGGTCCCGCCGCACACACCGATCAACTGCTCGACGCGGTCGTAGTACGGGGCGACGTCGGCGTAGGCGATCGGCCACGGAATCTCCCAGCCGTCGCGCGCCGCGGCCTTGAAGTCGAGATCCGAGAGGCGCAGGCTGACCCGTCCCCAGACGTTCGTCTTGCCGCCGTGACCCCAGACCCGGGTCAAGGCAAAGGGCTGCTGCTCGGGGGTCAGGTACGGCTGCTCCTTCGTATCGAGGAAGAATTGCGGCGGCTTCTCGCCGCGCGCCGCCCGCTCGCGCGCTTCCCACGGCTGCACGTGGGTCCAGTACTTCGATCGATCGAACTTCCCGCCCGCGTCGAGCAGCAGCACGTCGATCCCCTGGCGCGTGAGGTTCCACGCCGCCATGCCGCCGGAGGCGCCGCTGCCAATCACGACGACGGGATGGACGGCCGGGGCCGCGATGATTTGCATCCCGCGATAGTATCCCCAATCCCTCATCCCCGATCCGGGCGCATGATCACGAAATGTGTCCTGCGCGTTACGGAATCGTGCGGCAGACAGAGCGACGCGCGGAGACGCGTGCGCTCAACACATCGACGAGCGCAGGATGCGTTCGGGCCGTGCGGCAAGCGCTCTGCCCGTGCGGCAGGCGCTTTGCTATTGACGGGCGTCGCACGATGACCCCTGCCGCACGTTCACGCCCTTCACGCCGATCCCTTCCTTCAGCGGCAGCAATCGCGCTGGCGCTGGCGCTCGCCTCCGGATTTGGACGCAGTTCCGGGATGACGGCGGGCACGGTGGCGGGCCCGACGACGCCGCCGTCGTTCACGATTCTCGTCTATCACCGCTTCGGCGCCGTCGCGTCGAACGAAATGACGATTCGCACGTCGACGTTCCGATCGCAGCTGCAGTACCTCAAGGCGCACCACTATCCGGTCGTGCCGCTGCGGGATGTCATCGCCTACCTGCGCGGCAAGGGGCCGCAGCCGCCGGCATCCGCGGTGGTCATCACCGCCGACGACGGGCATCGGTCGGTGGAGACGGAGATGCTGCCGCTCGTGAAGGAGTTCGGCGTCCCGGTGACGCTGTTCATCTACCCGTCGGCGATTTCGAACGCGTCGTATGCGATGACGTGGGCCGACCTCGACGGGCTCCGTGCGACGCACCTGTTCGACGTCCAGTCGCACACCTACTGGCACCCGAATTTCAAGATCGAGCGGCGGCGGCTTGCCCCGGGGCCGTTCCGCGAGTTCTCGACCAAGCAGTTGTGCCGCGCGCGAACGGTGCTGGAACAGAAGACCGGCCGCGCGCCCGACCTGGTGGCCTGGCCGTTCGGCATCTACGACGAAGAGGTCGCCGGCATCGCGCAGCAGTGCGGCTACGTGGCGGCGTTCACGCTCGGCCGCCGGCCGGTCGTGAGCGGCGGCAATCTCATGGCGCTGCCGCGGTATCTCGTCACCGACGACGCGGTGGGGAAACGGTTCGCCGCGATGCTCCCGCCGGAGCCGAAATAAAGCGCCGGGTCTGCAGGGCGCGTCTTCTGGCCCGCCCTACGACACCTTGCCGCTTGCCCCTCCTCCGACAGCGCCGCGCGACGCGTCGCTCACGAACTGCCGCACGATCGCGTCGACGTCGGTGTCCTGGGAGAACCCGAGCTGGCGGGCGCGAGACACGTCGAACGCGGCCGGCCACGTGCAGACGACGCGCATCAGGCGGTGGTCCGGTTCCGAGCGCACGCGTGCCCGCGCCGCGGCGCCGGCGATCCGCTCGAGGCTCGCGAGCATCTCCGCGGGCGTGACGGAGAGCCCGGGCAGGTTGATGGCGCGCCGGACGTCGAGCGCCGTGGTCGCCATCGAACCCGCGTGCAGCAGGTTCTTCGTGACCACTTCGGGAGAGCTGATCCAGATTCGCGTGTCGAGGGGAACCGGACAGATCGCCTCGATCCCCGCCACGGGTTCCCGGATGATGCCGCTCACGAACGACGACAGCGCCGAGTTCGGCGCACCGGGGCGCACCGCGATCGTCGGGAGCCGGCAGGCGACGCCGTCAACGAAGCCGCGGCGGGAGTAGTCGCTCACGAGCAATTCCGCCATCGCCTTTTCGGCGCCGTAGGAGGACTGCGGGCGGAGCGCCATGTCTTCCGGCACGATCTCCGGCAGCGGTCCGCCGAACACCGCAATCGAGCTGGTGAACACGAACCGCGGCCGCGTGCCCAGCGCGCGGCACGCGTCCAGCAGCCCCCGCGTCGCATCGAAGTTGATCCGCATCCCGGCGTCGAATTCCGCCTCGGACTGTCCGCTCAGCACCGCGGCGAGATGAAAGACGCCGTCAATCCGGTCGCCGACCACCGACGCCACGAACGAGGGGTCCGCAATCGACCCGACCCTGACGTCGACGCGCGGATCGGCACCGGGACACGCCGTCAGA
>JABFWM010000495.1 GCA_013362195.1 Acidobacteriota bacterium | reverse complement strand
CGACGCTCTTCCGATCTGTCGACGGGATCGACGACGAGCGAGGCCATCGGTTCGATGGCCTCGGGATACTTCGCATCGCGCAGCAGGCGCACCGCGCTCAGCCGCGTCTTGGGATCCGGATTGCGAAGATTGCGAACCACGTCGTCAAAGCGAAGCTGCCGGGCTGCGGCGGGAGCGGACAACACGAGCGACGTGGTGAGACACGCGACGACACGATGCCAATTCATTGGTTGAAACGTCGGGGGAACGCTCCCATTCTAGCACGCGGTATTCGGCGATAATCACGCGCATGAGCCTCTCACGGTACGAGCCGCTCGCCGGAACCGGTGCCGTTGCGGCCGGGCTCGGACGCCGTCGCACCGCGGCACCCCCCGATCGATCGCGCCGGGTGAAGACGATCGCGAACTGGACGCGGGCCTTCCACGCGGGCGCGAGATGACCGGGCCTGCGAGTTCGCGTGCACTGATCGTGGTGGCGGCTGCGCTCGCAGCAGCGGCGACGCCGGTCCAGCCCCCACCCTCGCATCCACCGGCCATCGCGTTCGAAAACGTGTCGGCCGGCGACGGACTCACGTTCGTGCTCGATCAGCATCCCTCGCCCGACAAGCACATGGTCGAGACGATGGCGGGCGGCGTTGCGGTCTTCGACTACGACGGCGACGGCCTGCCGGACGTCTTCTTCACCAACGGCGCGCCGGCGCGCACGCTCACAAAGGCATCGCCGGGCGACTGGAACCGCCTGTTCCGCAACATCGGCGGCCTGCGCTTCACCGACGTCACCGAGCAGACGGGCACTCGCGGGTCCGGCTACGCCACCGGCGCGGCCGCCGGCGACTACGACAACGATGGCCACATCGACCTGTTCGTCGCTGGCGTGCAGCACAACGAGCTGCTGCGCAACCGCGGCGACGGACGATTCGAAGACGTCACCGCGGCCGCCGGCATCAAGAGCTACACGTGGTCGGTTGCGGCGGGATGGTTCGACTACGACAACGACGGCTGGCTCGATCTCTTCATCGTCAACTACGTGGACTGGAAGCCGGAGTCGAACAAGTACTGCGGCGAACGCGCGAAGGACCTGCGCGTCTACTGCCACCCGAAGCACTACGACGGGCTGGCCAACGCGCTCTACCGCAACCGCCACGACGGGACGTTCGAAGACGTGACGGAGCGGTCCGGCATCGGCAGGGCCGTCGGCAAAGGCATGAGCGTCGCGTTCGCCGATTACGACGGCGATGGATTCATGGACGCGTTCGTCACCAACGATGCGGTGCCCGATTTTCTGTTTCACAATCGCGGAGACGGCACCTTCGAAGAGGTCGGCCTGCTGGCCGGGGTGTCGATGCCGGCCAACGGACGTCCGGTCTCGAGCATGGGCACGGATTTTCGCGACTACGACAACGACGGGCGTCCCGACCTCATCGTCACGGCGCTGACCGGCGAGACGTTTCCCCTGTTCAAGAACGACAAGGGCACGTTCTTCCGCGACACGACGTATGCGAGCGGCCTCGCGTCGAGCACCGTCCGCATGAGCGGCTGGGGCATCGCGATGGCCGACTTCGACAACGACGGCTTCAAGGACCTGATCGCCGCCAACTCGCACGCCAACGATCGCATCGAGGCGTTCGAAGCCACCCGTTACCGCCAGCCGAACGCCGTCTTCCACAACGTGAACGGCCGGTTCGAGAACGTGTCGTCGGCGGCGGGCAGCGACTTCAGCATCGCGCGCGCGCACCGCGGCATCGGCGTCGGCGACTTCGACGGCGACGGCCGTCTCGACGTCGTCGTCACCGTGCTCGGCGATCGGCCGCAGCTCCTGCACAACGTCAGCGCCGCGGAGAACGGGTGGCTGACGCTGCGTCTCGAAGGACAGCGCAGCAATCGCCAGGGCATCGGCGCGCGGGTCCGGGTTGGGCCCCAGACCGACCACATGACGACCGCGGTCGGCTACGCCTCGTCAAGCGACTACGGCGTCCATTTCGGGTGCGGCGCCGCGAAGGCCATCGATCGAGTGGAAGTCACCTGGCCGAGCGGCGTGAAGCAGGTGCTGGAGAACGTGCGGGTGAATCAGGTGATGACTGTAAAGGAGCCGATCACGCGTTAGCCGCTGGTGTAGTGCGGATCTTCAGACCCGCGCGAGCGAGGCGGGCACGTCTGCCTGTCGCCGGGTCTGAAGACCCGGCCTGCACGTGACACAACGCGATCACTTTTCCACCGCGCCGCGCTGCTCCTGCTGCAGCCGTTCGAGCTTCGTGAAGGTGGCGCGCTCGCGTTCGGCGTCCGCGCTCCGCCCGGCGCGCTGATAGGCGCGCGCCAGCGTGTAGTGCACGCTCGGGCTGTCCGGTTCGAGCTTCACCGCCGACTCCAGCTCCGCGATCGCGCCCGGGATGTCGCCGGCTTCCAGCTTGACCTGCCCGAGCACCCGCCGCGCGACGAAGTGCCGGGGCGCGAGCTGCACCGCCTCGCCCGCCCAGCGCGCCGCGCCGTCGCGATCGCCCTCTTTCAGCAGCTCCTGCGCAATCTGAATCATCGCCGGCGCGTGCGTCGGCGAGACGCGCAGCTCCTCGCGGAACTGTGCGAGCGCGAGCTCGGGACGATCGCGAAGCAGGAACAACCCGTAGACATAGTGGACGTTCGGCGTCTCGCCGTAGCCGCGGACGAGCGCCTCGTATTCCCGCTCCGCCTCGGCGCCGTTCGTGCGCGACAGCGCCGTCGCGCGCCCGGCGCGCATGACGAGATCGCGCTGCTCCTCCGGCACGTCCGCCGGCAGCCGCGGCATCCGCAGGACCGCGAGGCCGATGCCCTCGACGATCTGCGGCGTGACGTTGCCCTCGCTGCCGAACAGCGCGTAGATCTGGAGCGCGCGTTCGAACTCGCCGAAGCGGGTCAGGAGGATCGCGCGATGGTAGCGCGCGACCGGAATGAGCTTGGGATCGCCGATCTGCCGGTCGTGCGCCGTGGTGAGGTCGCTCAGCGCGGTGCGATAGTTCGTCAGCTGAAACTCACAGAGGCCCTTGAACGCCCACGCGGCGCCATTCTGCGGCTGCCGGCGGACGACGTTTCGAAAGGCATCGCGGCACCGCGCGTACTTCTCCAGCTCGTAGCTGGTGGCGCCCAGATACCAGGAGCCTTCAATCCACGACGGACGAAGCCGTATCGCGCGTTCGTAGAGGCCGATCGCCTCGTCGAGACGGCCGGCCGCGCGCGCCTCGTCCGCCTGCTGACGGATCGTCGCGAAGCGGGCCGCCGCTGACGGGCTGCCGCCGGCGGGACGCGTGGATTGTGCCGCAGCGGCGCCGGCGATCGCGCTGAAGACGATCAGCGCGCAGACGGTGCGGGCCCTCGTCACGCGCGGCTCATTTCGGCGGCGTCAGCGTCAGCGTCGGGTCCGGCGCCGCCGCCAGCGGCGCGCGCCGCTCGCGGCGCTTCTGATATTCCGCCATGGCCTTCTGCGCGTCCGCGGCGCGTCCGAGCGCCTGACAGGCGCGGGCGAGCTGGTAATGCGTCTCGCCGTCCTCGTCCGCGGAGGCGGCGGCGGTGAGGTGCGGCACCGCATCCTGGTATCGC
>JABFWM010000667.1 GCA_013362195.1 Acidobacteriota bacterium | reverse complement strand
AGGAGCGCCGCCGATTCCTGGATGTTGACGTTGTTCCGCGGCCCCCACTTGATCGACGGCAGCGGCGGGTTCGGGCGAAACCACTCGCGGCTGGTCGTCGTGGACGGCGGCGTCACGGTGTAGGGATCGGGCCTGTAGCTCTGGACCTCGTAGAACCGTCCGATCGCGTTGTGTCCGTGGGCGATGAAGAACATGTAGTTCGGCACCCAGCCGTCGTAGAACCCGTAGGTCCACACGCCGGGGACGCCGCGCCTGGTCATCTCCATCACGTCGTTCTGCGCGAGCATCCACCATTCGGCGATCGTGATCGGATCGATGGCTTCGTTGTAGGGGCCGGTGCCGGTCGACGAATAGAGGTAGGTCTGCGCCTCGTGAAGGTCGTGCAGCACCGTCGGCTTCCACTCGAGGCTCGCCTTCTCGATGTTGCGCGTGAGCGCGAGGAACTGCCCCATGCCGTCGCGGTTGTTGTCGTGCTGCACGTACTTGCCCCAGTACATCAGCGACAGCCGCGGTGCGCCCTGGGGCTGCCGCTTGTTGAAGTAGTACGTGTCGACCTGCTTCTCGCGTCCATCGACCTCGACGACCGGCGTGATCAGCGTGACGACGTGGTTGCGGATGGTCTGGTTGAACGGCGTCTCTTCGACGGCGAGTAGATACGCCAGCTCCATCAGCATCTCCGGCCCGCCGTTCTCCGGCGAGTGCATCCCGCTCGTGAACCAGTAGATCGGTTTCGCGGTCCTGATCAATTGCTGCGCCTGCTGCTCGCTCGTCTTCCGCGGATCGGTGAGCTGCGCGATCATCGACTTGTACCGGTCGAGCGATGCGATCGTCGCTTCGTCGGCGACGGCGAGCAGCACCATGTCGCGCCCTTCCTCGGTCTTCCCGATCGTCCAGAGCGCGATGCGGGCCGACGCTTTGTCGAGGGCTTCGAAGTACCGATGAATGTCGGCCGCGCGCGTCAGTTCGCCGGGCGTCCCCGGCATGTGCCCGAGAAACCTGAGCGGCGTCGGAACCGTGTCCGAGGCCGGCAGGTGATCGACCAGCTCGGTCGTGATGCGCGGGTCCTGCAGGTACTCCTTGATCTTCGCGGTGTACTCAGCGTCGAGCTTCTGGCTGGACGAAGCCGGGCGCGCCTGTGCCGCCGGACGGCCGCCGGCCAGGGCGAGCGCGAGCGCAACCACGGCCCCCGCCGCCAGTCGCGAGCGGTCCATACATCCTCCTGAAAAGGTACCGAAACGGGGCTTTATACCATGCACCCGGCCCGGCATTTAGCGCCGCCGCGCCGTTCTCCGGCTCGGCCGTCGCGCGGCCACGAGTTTGCTATTCAGTCGTGGCATGCTGGCATCCCTTCGTGTCCCGCTCGGCTGGACCGACCTGCTCAAACGCACCGCGAACGAGGCGATGGAAGACGACGTCCTGAACCTCGCCGCGCAGCAGGCGTACTACTTCTTCTTCGCGCTGTTTCCGGCGCTGCTCTTCCTGCTCGCGGTTGCGAGCTTCTTCCCCCTGCAGACGTTGATTGACGACGTGGTGCAGATGCTTGGGCGGTTCGCGCCCCAGACGGTCATTCAAATCGTCAAGGACCAGATGATCGCGCTCGGAAAGCAGAACAGCGGCGGGCTGCTGACCTTCGGCTTTCTGATCACGGTCTGGAGCAGCTCGGGCGCCATGGTCTCGATCATCACGACGCTGAACGCGGCCTACGACATCACCGAGTCGCGTCCGTGGTGGAAGACCCGAATCGTCGCGATCGGCCTGACCATCGGCATCTCGATCTTCATTCTCGCGTCGATGTTCCTCGTCCTCGCCGGCCCCGGCGTCGCGGAGCACCTCGCGAATACCTTGCACCTGGGCGCCGCCTTCAAGTGGACGTGGTGGGTGCTTCAGTGGCCGATCGTGTTCCTGCTCGTGGCGAGCGCCATCGGCCTCGTCTACTACTTCGCGCCCGACGCCGAGCAGGACTGGGTCTGGATCACTCCAGGCTCCGTCCTCGCGACGGTGCTCTGGATCGTCGTGTCGCTCGGCCTCAAGTTGTATTACCAGCTTGCGCCGGAGGCGACCGCGAGCTACGGCGCGATTGGCGGCGTGATGGTGCTGATGCTGTGGTTCTACTGCTCGGGCATCGCGCTCCTCATGGGCGCGGAGCTGAACGCCGAAATCGAACACGCCTCGCCTTACGGCAAGGACCCTGGCGAACGGGTGGCCGGCGAGAAGAAAGTGATTGGCGCGCGCGCGCAGCGGCTCTACGAGGAGAAGCGCGCGAAGGGTGAGATCCCCGTCAAGCCGATGCCCGAGGGCGTCAATTGCGATCTGGATCGCCCGGCCACGATAGACCATCCGCAGCCGAAGCCAAGCGAGCTGCTGATCGGCACCATCGCGCTCATTCCAACCGCGGTCGTCGTCGCGAAGAAGATTCGCGACGAGATCAGGACGCGCGAGGACAGGCACGCCGCCGCCGAGTTGAAGAGAAGCGCGTAGCCGGCGATCAGCGGCACAGCACCTGCGGCGGCGGCTCCCACGATCCGGGACGGAGCTTGCCGCCGAATCCCCAGTACACCGGCTCCGCCTTCACACAATTCGCCGGTACCGGCAGGTTCACTTTCACGGCGCCGCCGTCCATCGTCGGCACGACGACGTTGCGAATGATGCCGTTGGTCTGGAACCCGAACGTGTTCACGCCCAGGCCGATCGAGGGGACGCCAAATCCCACCGCGGGCACCCCGAATCCAGGGAAGACCGTGGGGACCATCACCAGCGCCTGCGGCGGCGCCTGGTCGTGATGATCGATGACGATGACGCGCGGTTCCGGATCCGCGGGGGGCGCCGACGCGGCCGCCTGGACCGGTGGGAGTGGCTGCGGCTCGGGAGCGGAGGTCGCAGGCGTGCGGCCGCTGCGAATCATCGCGAGCATGACCGTGTCGCTCACCCCGGCGTCCTTGAGGGTCTTCATCGTCATCGCGTCGAGCGTGAAGACGGGATGGTCCACTTCGATGAGCGCGAGCAGCACCGGCTCGCTCAGGCCCGCCTTCGTCAGCTCGATGATGTCGCGCACGGTGACGGCCTCGGCACGCACCGCCGCGAGCGGGACGGCGAGGATGAACGCGAGAGCGATTCGCCGGATCATGTGAGCGTCTCCTGAGACATATTTATAGTGCAACCAGAGTGCCTTCGGGTTGGGCCGCTGATCCCGGCCACTGTTCGCCGCCGGCGCCGCCGGAGGTCCCATCGGGAGGACAGCACTGTCCCCCGAATCGCGGCATTCCGCCGCACAAACCCCGGGAATTGCGGTGTTTCGGCAGGGTACATCCCTTGCTCAACGGTGCTGCACAGGGAGTTTCCGATGTTTTCGAAGCCGCTGGCGTTCGCTCTGCTGGCCGTGAGCTGCCTGACCGCAGCCGCCGGCGGCGCGTATATCGCCACTCGTCACAACTCGGCCGACGTTCCGGCCACGGTTCCAGCGCCCGCGTCGGCGCCCGCCCCGCCGTCGGCGGCGCCGTCCACCCCGCCGCCAGTGGCCGAAACGGAAGCGACGGTCACGCCGAGCACGCCGTCCGCGCCAGCCACGGTTGA
>JABFWM010000483.1 GCA_013362195.1 Acidobacteriota bacterium | reverse complement strand
CTTCACGAGCGGCCACTACACCGCGGGACGTCATGCCCTGGCCCACGCCTTCGATTACATCCGTGCGCTGTACGTAGGGCGCCGCGCCGCCCCCGACTATCTCGGTCTGGCGATTGTCATCGCGGCGATCCTGTGGTGGGGCAATCGCACGACGCGCAGCGGCCTCGCCTGGATGCTGCTGACGATGATTCCGTACTTGAGTTTCACGTGGGGCAACGTCGGGCGCTACACGTATCTGCCCGCGATGGGGTTCGCCTGGATTCTCACGGGCACGATCCTCGCCGCGCGCGAGCGGCTGGCATTCCGCCTGTCACGGCGTGTGGCGATGACGATCGCGTGCACGATATTCGTGCTGCTCGCCATCCGGTTTGCCGCGTTCAGCCGGAGCGCGATCCACGCGGAAGTGCGATGGATGGAGGCATATCGTGGATACGCGCGGGCGGTGATGTCGGCGCCCACGTTCCGGCCCGAGAACGGCGCGGTCGTCGTGCGCCCGCCGGACGGCGTCACGGTCGAGCGCGAATACGTCGGGCCGATGCTGCAGTGGGAGGCGCGCACGCCTGCGCTCGCCGTTCGATTCATGGATCAGTAGGGGGATATACTGGCGCTGCTTCCACTTCTGATCGTCGGAGGATGCCGTGAGTCGTCGTGCCCGTGCGCTGCTTGGCGTGGCCGTTGTCATCGGGACTGTGTTCGCGTCGTTCAGCAGACCGTCGGCGCGTCAGAACGCGGCGCCGACGGCCGCCGGCCGGCTCAGCGAACTCCGCTGGCGGATGATCGGGCCGTTCCGCGGCGGCCGCACCAAGGCCGCCACCGGCATCCCGGCGCAGCCGAACGTGTTCTACATCGGCGCCGTCAACGGCGGCGTCTGGAAGTCCACCGACTACGGCATCACGTGGCACCCGCTCTTCGACGATCAGCCGTCCGGATCGATTGGCGCCATCGCCGTCGCATCGTCCAACCCTGACATCATCTATGTCGGAAGCGGCGAAGGCCTGCAGCGTCCGGACCTTTCGACCGGCGATGGCATCTACAAGTCAACCGACGCCGGCAGGACGTGGACGCACCTCGGCCTCCGCGACGGCCAGCAGATTCCGCAGATCGTCGTCGATCCCTCGAATCCCAGTCGTCTGTTCGTCGCGGTGCTCGGCCACCCGTACGGCCCCAACGAAGAGCGCGGGATCTTCCGCTCGACCGACGGCGGCCAGACGTTCCAGAAGATCCTCTACAAGGACGAGAACACGGGCGGCATCGACGTGGCGTTCGATCCATCGAACGCCAATCACGTATATGCCGTCCTCTGGGAAGCGCGACAGGGCCCGTGGGAGAACGGCGCGTTCAACGGACCCGGCAGCGGGCTGTTCGAGTCCACCGATGGCGGGAACTCGTGGACGCCGCTGACGAAGGGCCTGCCGACCTTCGAACAAGGCGGTCTCGGGCGCATCGGCATCACGATCGCACCCAGCGACCCGAAGCGCATGTATGCGACCGTGCAGGCTACCACCGGCGGCGGCCTCTACCGCTCGGACGATGCCGGGCAGAGCTGGTACAAGGCGAGCGAGAACACGCTGATCGTCACGCGCGGCGACGATTTCGCCGAGGTCAAGGTCGATCCGAAGAATCCCGATATCGTCTACACCGCCAGCGTCGTCGCGTGGAAGTCCGCCGACGGCGGCAAGACCTTCCGCGCGCTGCGCGGCGCGCCCGGCGGCGACGACTACCACCGCATCTGGATCAATCCGAACGACCCGAACATCATCCTGATCGCATCCGACCAGGGGGCGGTCGTCACCGTCAACGGCGGCCAGAGCTGGAGCTCGTGGTACAACCAGCCGACCGCGCAGTTCTACCACGTCGGCACCGACAACGCGTTTCCGTACCGGGTCTGCGGCGGGCAGCAGGAGAGCGGCTCCGCCTGCGTGCAGAGCCGCGGCGACGACGGCCGGATCACGTTTCGCGAGTGGCACCCCGTCGGCGTCGAGGAATACGGCTACGTCGCACCCGATCCGCTGAACCCCGACATCGTCTATGGCGGCCGCGTGTCACGGTTCGATCGCCGCACGGGAGAAGTCGTGCAGGTGCCGCCGGTGCCGCTCCGCGGCGGTCAATCGGGCGAGTACCGCCTCGTCCGCACGATGCCGTTGCTGTTCTCGCCCGTCGATCCGCATACTCTCTACTTCGGGTCGAACACCCTGTGGAAGACCACGACCGGCGGCAATGGCTGGACTCGCATCAGCCCCGATCTCACGCGCAAGGCCTGGGACGTGCCGGCGAACGTCGGCAAGTATCGCGACACCCCCGCGGCCACGCCGTCACAGAAAGGCGTGATCTACACGATCGCCCCCTGCTATACCGACATCAATCGTCTCTGGGTCGGGACCGACGATGGGTTGATACACGTCACCGCCGACGGCGGCAAGGGCTGGAACGACGTCACGCCGCGCGAGCTGACGCCGTGGGCCAAGGTCTCGATGATCGACGCGTCGCACGTCAATCCGCTCGGCGCCTACGCGGCCATCAACACGTTTCGTCTCGACGATCTGCGCCCGCACATCTATCGCACGCGTGACGGCGGCCGCTCCTGGACGCCGATCGTGGCCGGCCTGCCGGACGGCGCGATCGTGAACACCGTGAAGGAAGATCCGAAGCAGAAGGGATTGCTGTTCGCGGGCACGGAGACGCAGGTGTTCGTCTCGTTCGACGACGGCGACAACTGGCAGTCGCTGCGCGGCAACATGCCCGCCACCTCGATTCGCGATCTGGTGATCAAAGACGACGATCTCGTCGTCGGCACCCACGGCCGCGGGTTCTGGATCCTCGACGACATCACGCCGCTGCGGCAGATGGTCGACACGGCGAGCGAAGCGCGGGTCCTGTTCCGACCGCAAGTGGCCACGCGCTTCGAATGGAACCGGAATACCGACACGCCGCTGCCGCCCGACGAGCCGGCGGGGGAGAACCCGCCGGACGGCGCCATCATCCATTACGTCCTCCAACAGCCGGCGAGCGGTGCCGTCACCCTCGAGATATTCGACGGCGCAGGCGTGCTGGTGCGACGCTACTCGAGCACCGACGTGCCCGTCGAGATCCGCGATCAGGGAAACGTGCCGTCCTACTGGATCCGCCCGTCGCCGGTCGTGTCGACCGCGGCGGGGCTGCACCGGTTCGTCTGGGACCTGCACTACACGCCGCCGCCGGGTGAGCGTGCATATCCAATCGCGGCCACTCCGCGGGACACCGCGTCGGAGCCGAAAGGCCCCTGGGTCGTGCCCGGCACCTACTCGGTGAAGCTGACGGTGGAGGGCAGGAGCTACACGCAGCCGCTGGTCGTGCGAATGGACCCGCGCGTCACATCGGGGACGCCCGCGCTGCAACAGCAGTTCACGGCCTCGAAGCGCCTGTACGACGCGATGGTCAGGCTCGCGGAGCTGGAGCCGAAAGTCACCGCCGCGCGCGATCGCGCGCGGGGCGCGGGGCAAGCCGATCTCGCCGGCAGATTGAGTGCACTCGTCGGCGAGGGCGGCCGCGGCCGCGGTGCCGCTCTGTCGGGACCGGTCACGCTCTCCGCGCTGGC
>JABFWM010000494.1 GCA_013362195.1 Acidobacteriota bacterium | reverse complement strand
GACCGCTGCCGTAGGCGTCGAGGCCGGCGTGGATTGGCTCGAGGCCGGAACGCCGCTGCTCCTTGCCGACGGCCTGCATGCGGTGAAGACGCTGCGCGCCCGCTTCCCGCAGCACCCGATCGTGGCCGATCTGAAGACGATGGACGGCGGCTATCTCGAAGCCGAGATGATGGCGAAGGCGGGCGCCGACTTCGTCGTCGTCATGGGGCGCGCGCACGAAGCGACGATCCGCCGCGTGGTCGATGCGGGGCGCGATTTCGGCATTTACGTGATGGGCGACAACCTCGGCGCGGAGGACCGCGTGACTGCGGCGAGATGGATGGCCGGCCTTGGCGTCGACGTGATCGTCCACCACATCGGCTTCGACGAGCGCGGCATGATCCGCGGGCTCAGTCCGCTCGACGAGATCGACGAGGTCGTTCGCACCGTCTCGATTCCGGTACAGGCCGTCGGCGGCCTGTCGATCGCGCAGGCCGTCGAGTGCGCCCGCCGCGGCGCTCCGCTGGTCGTCGTCGGTGCCCCGCTCGTGATCGACGGAGCCGCCTTCCGGCCGGCGGATTCGAACTTGTTCCCGACGCTGAAGAAGATCTGTGATGAGATACATGCGATAAGCGCAGTAAGCCATAAGCCCTGAGCCCTGAGCCTTCACCATGCAAATGCCAGCGGTCGTCCAGTACGCGCTCGAACCGGGCGCCGTTGAATTACGTGAAATCGCGGTCCCCGAGATCGATGACGATCAGGTGTTGCTCGCGGTCGGCGCGGTCTCGGTCTGCGGATCCGACGTGCACCAGGCGCACAACACGCATTCGTGGGCGGTCAACGTGCCGGTGGTGCTCGGGCACGAGTTCGGCGGCACGGTGGCCAGGATCGGACGCGGCGTCCGCGGGTTCAAGGAAGGCGACCGCGTCGTCAGCGAGACCGCCGCGCAGATTTGCGGCGACTGCATGCTGTGCCGCAGCGGCCGCTACAACCTGTGCCCGAAGCGCAAGGGCTTCGGCTACGGGATCAACGGCGCGATGGCCCAATGGGTCAGCGTGCCGGGTCGCTGTCTGCACCGCATTCCCGATTCGCTGCCGTTCGATCTCGCGTGTTTGTCGGAGCCGCACGCCGTCGCCTACAACGCGATGTGCGTGAACGCGACGATCCGTCCCGGCGAGGCGGTGGTGGTGCTCGGGCCGGGACCGATCGGCCTGCTGTGCGCGCGGATGGCGGCGCTGGCCGGCGCCGACCCGTTGATCGTCGCCGGTTTGACCGCCGATGCGCCGCGTCTGCAGGCGGCGCGCGAGCTCGGCGCCACGCACACCGTCGATACGCAGAAGCAGGACCTCGACGAAACCGTCCGCGCCCTGGCGCCGCTCGGCGCCGACCTCGTCTGCGATGCGTCGGGCTCGAGCCGCACGCTGGAGGTTGCGCTGCGCCTGGCGCGGCCCGACGGCCAGGTGGTGAAGGTCGGGTGGTCGCCGCAGACGGTCGCCACCGATATCAATCCGCTCGTTCAGGGCAATATCCGCCTGCAGGGTTCGTTCAGTCACAACTATCCGATCTGGGAACGCGTCATTCACCTGCTCGACCGTCGCCTGACGATGCCGGAGAAGATCGTGGGGCTGCGGGCGCCGCTGGAAGGGTGGCGCGACGCGTTCGACGCGATGCACGACGGACGCGTGATCAAATCGGTGCTCCTTCCCGTGTGAAGGCGCACCAGAGGTCAGGACCCAGGAACGAACCGGCCAAGGTATGAACTCCCGATCTCCGTGTTCTCCTCTCGGTGAACGATGGCCGGATTAGCGCAGAAGGTCGCCCTGGTGACCGGATCGACGTCGGGCATCGGCCGCGGCATCGTCGAGCACTTTGCCGCGCGTGGCGCGCGCGTGGTCGTGCACGGCCGCCGCGCGCAGCAGGCGGAGGAGATCGCGGATCGGCTGCGCGCCGGCGGGCATGACGCCGCCGCGGTCGCCGCCGATCTCGCGAAGGTCGACGACTGCCGCCGTGCCGTCCGCTTCACGATCGAGCGCTTCGGCCGCATCGACGTGCTCGTCAACAACGCGGCGCTGACCACCCGCGGCTATCTCGAGGACGTGGCGGTCGAGGTCTGGGACACGATCATGCACGTCAACCTCCGCGCGCCGTTCATCTGCCTGCAGGAGGCGGTGCGATCGATGAAGACGAATGGCGGCGGATCGATCGTGAACATCGGATCGGTCAACGCGTACATCGGCGAACCGAAGCTCGGGCCCTACTCGGTCTCGAAAGGCGGGCTGATGACGCTCACGCGCAACGCGGCCGCGACTCTGAACCGCTATCGGATTCGCGTGAATCAAATCAACGTCGGCTGGACGCTGACCGAAGGCGAGGAGCGCGTCAAGCGCGACGAAGAGCACGATCCTGACTGGCTGGAGAAGGCCATCAAGACGCGGCCGTTCGGCCGGCTGCTCACGCCGAACGACATCGCCGTCGCCGTCGACTACTTCGCCAGCGACGCGAGCGAATGCGTCACCGGCGCCGTGATGGACCTCGAACAGTACCCGGTCGGCGCGCCTCCGAACTGGTAGTGGGGTGATTCCACCAACTGACAGCATTAATCAATGCGCGTGGGGCCCCACCCCCACGCGCTCTCGCTCGGCGGCGCGGAAGACCGCGCTTCACTCCGTCGCCTCGCTCGGGCCGCAGGCGCTCCATGCCACGGATCAGCGTGTTCCCCAAGTGTTTCTTCGACGAGCTCGTCGACGGCCGGATGCCGTTCGAGCAGTGGATCCGCGACGCGCCGTCGCTCGGCGGCGAAGGGGTCGAGCACTACGACGGGTTCTTCCGCAGCCTCGAGCCGGAAGACGTCGATCCCATCGCGCGCCTGATGGACGAGACCGGGCAGATCACGTCGATGATCTGTTTCTCGCCTGACTTCACGCATCCCGATGCCGGGGAGCGCCGCCGCCAGGTGGAGCGGCAGAAGGCGGCCGTCGATCTGACGGCGCGTCTTGGCGCGCGGCATTGCCGCACGCTCAGCGGCCAGCGGTATCCGGAGCTCTCGCGCGACGAGGGGATTGCACGGACCGTCGAAGGCATCTCGCGCGCGCTCGAGTACGCGGAGAAGCGCGGCGTCACCTTGTGCATGGAGAACCACTACAAGGACGGCACCTGGCGCTATCCGGAGTTCGCGCAGCCGGAAGACATCTTCCTCGAGATCATCGACCGCATCGACTCGCCGTTCTTCGGCGTGCAGTACGATCCCTCCAACGCCACCGTCGGCGGGTTCGATCCGGTTCGCTTCCTCGAAAAAGTGCGCCACCGCGTCGTGACGATGCACGCGTCGGATCGCTATCTCGCACCGGGTGCGACGCTCGACGACCTGCGCTCGCAGGACGGGTCGACCGGCTACGCCTCGGCGCTGCGCCACGGCGAGACCGGAAAAGGGCTCAACGACTACGATGCGATCTTCCGGCTGCTTGCCGGCGCCGGCTTCGACGGCTGGATTTCCGTCGAGGCCGGGCTCGAGGGGCTCGACGAGATCCGCCGCTCGGTCGAGTTCCTCCGCCGGAAGCGCGCCGACCACTTTTGATACACTCTCGTCCGCCCGGTCGGGCTCGTCTACGC
>JABFWM010000429.1 GCA_013362195.1 Acidobacteriota bacterium | reverse complement strand
GTCCGATCACCGTCGGGGGCTTGCGGACCTCGACGCGCGGCAGCCGCGCGGCGCGCTGAAACAGCGCCTCGGCCGAGATGCCGATGCCGGGACAGATGACGCCCCCCAGATATTCGCCGGCGCGCGAGATGATGTCGAACGTCGTGCCGGTGCCGAAGTCCACGACGATCAGCGGCGTGCCGTTCTTGCCGTACTTCTCACGGGCGGCGACCGCGTTCACGATGCGATCCGCGCCGACGTCGGCGGCCGGGGTGTAGCGCACCGGGATCCCGGCGTTGGTCGCATCGACAATGAGCGCCTGTTGATGAAAGTAGCGCTCGCACATCTCTTCCATCGGACGCGTGAGCGGCGGCACGACCGATGCCACGACGATCCCGCGGAGATGCGTGATGTGCACGCCGGTCTGCTCGAACAGCCGGGTGACGAAGATGCCGAGCTCGTCGGCGGTGCGCTCGCGCAGCGCGGCCAGCCGCCAGTTGTGCGCCAGACGCTCGCCGTCGAAGACGCCGATCGTCACGTTCGTGTTTCCGACGTCGATGGCAAGCAGCATGATGCGGCTCGATCAGATCCAGCGCACTTCCGCCGACACGATCCGCTCGATCGCGCCGCCGCTGCGGACGAGCAGAGCGCCGTCGGCGGCCAGGCCCACCGTCACGCCGGACCTGCGCGTGGCGCCGGGCCCGTCCCATTCGATGCGCGCCCCCGTCGCTGACGGCGACAGCGCCAGCCATCGCGCGAGCAGCGCCGAGGGGCCCTCCTCGATCACGCTGGCGGTCACGCGATTGAGCGCCACCAGCGTCCCCGCGAACACGGGGCCGGCCTCGATCGGGCGTCCCAGCTCCGTTTCGATCGAGGTCGTGCGATCGGCGAGCTCCGGCGGGAACGCCGCGGATCTGAGATTGACGCCGAACCCGAGCACGATGTACTGCACGCGGTCGCCGTGCGACGCCGCTTCGGCCAGGATGCCGGCCAGCTTGCGTCGCGAACGGAATGCCGCGCCCTCGGCGACGACGACGTCATTCGGCCATTTGATCTGCACGGGGAGCCCGGTCGCGCTGCGCACACCTTCGGCAACCGCCACGCCGCCCGCGAGCGTAATCCATGGCGCGAGCGCGGCGCGACGGACGATCGTCGAGACATAGAGTCCTGCCCCTGGAGGAGAAAACCAGTGACGACCGAGGCGGCCGCGCCCCGCCGTCTGCGCCCCGGCGACGAAGACCGCGCCCTCCGGCTCGCCCCGTTCCGCGGCGCGCATCGCGAGATCGTTGGTCGACCCGACCTCGTCGAAGTAGTACAGCGGACGGCCGAACGTGCCGAGATCCGCGGCCGTCGACGTGAGCGCCGCGGCCAACTCACTCGCACGCGTCGACGAGGTGGAAGGATCTGTCACGGCGTTTGTGACCACGTTCGGACCATCCGGTTGTATCGGCTGCACTCCCACACCAGGGAACGATCCTTCGAGCGCTTCGGCCCGTCGACGCCTTCGGGTTACGAAGCCAACGGTTCCAGCTCGAAGCTGAGATCCGCCGCTGGCGCCGAGTGCGTCAGCGTGCCCACCGACACGTAGTCGGCGCCGGTGGACGCCAGTTCGGGCAGCCGATCGATCGTCACGCCGCCGGAGATCTCGACCTGGGCGCGGCCGCGCGCGCGACGCACCGTTTCGCGTATCTCCGCGGTCGACAGATTGTCGGCCAGGATGATGTCCGCGCCGGCGTGCAGCGCCTCGTCCACCTGCGGCAGCGACTGCGCCTCCACTTCGATCGGCATCTCGGGGTTGGCCGCTTTCATGCGGCGTACCGCTTCGACGACCCCGCCCGCCAGGCGCACGTGGTTGTCCTTGATCAGAATGCCGTCATCGAGGCCGGAACGGTGGTTGGTGCCGCTGCCGGCGCGCACCGCGTACTTCTCCAGCGCGCGCAGCGTGGGCGTGGTCTTGCGGGTGTCGAGGATGGTGATGCGGCCGCCGCTGGCGGCGACGAACCGTCGCGTGATCGTGGCGATGCCGGACAGCCGCTGCACGAAATTCAGCGCGGTGCGTTCCGCCGTCAGCATCGGCGCGGCGAGCCCCGCGAGCTCCGCGACAACGTCGCCCGGCTCGCAGGCGTCCCCGTCCTGCTTCGTGCGCGTGAACACGCAGCCGGGATCGAGCTGCCGGAACGCTTCCGCCGCGACATCCAGACCCGCGAGCACGCAGTGGCTCTTGACGAGGATGATGCCGCGCGCCTTCAGATCGGCCGGCACCGTCGCTTCGGTGGTGACGTCTCCCCAGCCGAGATCCTCCGCCAGCGCCCGGCGGACGGTCTCGCGGTACAGCGCCGGATCGAGCGCCTGGAACGGCACGGTCTTCATTCCGCGCGCTCCTGCGGCGGCACGATGTCGACGCCAAACGAGGCGTGCGGGAGGAAGATCAACTCGGTGGTGCGCGCGGCGGACTTTAAGTCGGCGATCGCATCCGCGGCCAGCATCCGCCCGAGGTCGTCGTTGTTGCGGACGTGCACGCGTTCGAGCGGCGCCGAGGGCCCCAGCCGCGCCTCGGCTTTGAGTTTGCGGATCTCGCCGAGCACCTCGGTGACGCGGAGGTATTGCGCGGCGGCCTCGGCGCTGTGGCCCGGCAGCACCGCCGCAATGTCCTCGGACCGCGGCCACGCTGCCGCATGCACACTGCCCGGCTGCCACCACGACCACACTTCTTCCGTGACGAACGGCAGGAACGGCGCGAACAGACGGTTCAGCGTCGAGAGCGCCAGCACCATCGCGGAGTTCGCGGAGGCCGCGCCGGCCGCACCGAAGTCGCCGTACCGGCGCGCCTTGGCGAGCTCGAGATAGTTGTCGCAGAGGTCCCAGAAAAACGTTTCGACGCGCTGCAGGACCCACGCGTAGTCGTAGTCGTCGAGGTGCGCGGTCGAATCGCGCACCAGCTGCGTCAGCGTGTGAAGGACACCGACGTCGAGCACGTGCGTGATCTCGCCACGCGGCTCGGACTTCGCCAGAATGAACCTCGCGGCGTTCAGGAACTTCATCGCGAGCCGCCGGCCCACTTTCATCTGCCCGGTGTCGAACGCCGTGTCGGTGCCCGGGCGCCCGCTCGCCGCCCAGTAGCGCACGCCGTCGGATCCATGCTCCTCGAGCAGGCCCATCGGGGTGACGACGTTTCCCTTGGACTTGGACATCTTCTTGCGATCCGGATCCAGGACCCAGCCGGAGATCGCGGCATTGTTCCAGGGCAGCGCGCCGAACTCGAGCTCGGACCGCAGCACCGTCGAGAAGAGCCAGGTGCGAATGATGTCGTGCGCCTGCGGACGCACGTCCATCGGGAACACGCGTGAGAAGAGATCCTGATCCTCGAGCCATCCGGCGACAATCTGCGGCGTCAGCGACGAGGTCGCCCACGTGTCCATGATGTCGGGGTCGCCGCTGAATCCGCCCGGCTGATCGCGCTGCCCGGCGCTGTAGCCCTCGGGCACGTCCGTGGACGGATCGAGCGGCAGGCGATCCTCGCCCGGGACGATCGGCCGCGAGTAATCGCGCGTCCCGTCCGCCCGCACCGGATCCCGCCCGGGCGACGGCACGCCGAAGAACCGCTGACGGCTG
>JABFWM010000207.1 GCA_013362195.1 Acidobacteriota bacterium | reverse complement strand
TCGATCGCAGCGGCTACCTCAACGATCTGCGCGAGGAGAACAGCGAGGACGCCAACGAGCGGATCGAGAACCTGATGGAGCTGGCGTCGGCCGCGAAGGAGTACGAGTCGCGCGAGGCGGAGGCCTCGCTGGGCGGGTTCGTCGATCGCTTGTCGCTGCTCTCAGAGGCCGACGAGGAGTCCGGCACGCGCGAAGCCAGGGTCTGGTTGATGACGATGCACGCGGCGAAAGGGCTGGAGTTCCCTATCGTCATCATCGCCGGCCTGGAAGAGGGCCTGTTTCCTCACTCGCGGTCGAACGAGGACCAGGAGGAGCTCGAGGAGGAGCGGCGCCTGTGTTACGTCGGCATGACCCGCGCCGAATCGCGGTTGATGCTCACCGGCGCGGCGCGGCGCCGCGTCTTCGGGGAATATCAGTCGACCACGCCGTCGCGGTTCCTCGACGAGATCCCCGACGAGCTGATCGAGCGGATCACGCCGGCGTACTCGACGGCGCACCACGGCAGCTTCCAGCACGCGCACTACGAATTCCGGACGAACCCCTACGGACGTAAAGGGAAGGGCGCGCGGTTCCAGGAAGAGTCGCCGGCGTATGCCTACGAGGACGAAGACCAGACGCTCGGCGGCGGCGGTCTCCGTCCGGGGATGCGCGTGCGCCATGCGCAGTTCGGGGTCGGCACGGTGCTGTCGATCGAAGCCCACACCGACGATCTGAAGATCACCGTGCGGTTCAATTCGGTGGGACAGAAGAAGCTGCTGGCGAAATTCGCGAAGCTCACGCCGGCTTGAATGCCGGACCTGAAGGTCCGGCCTGCACCCCGTTCGGCGTTACGGCGGCCTTCGGCAAGCGCCGGCTGCTCCCGTTCAGTGTTACTGCCCCTCGGTCGGCGCGCCGGGTTCCTCGCCGTTCTCGTCGTCTTTCTCCGCCAGCTTCGCCACCGAGACGACGGCATCCCCTTCTTCCATCTCGATCAGGCGCACACCCTGCGTGGCGCGGCCGATCGTCCGGATGTCGCCGGCCTTCATGCGCAGGATCATCCCCTGCTGGCTGATGAGCAGCAGTTCGTCGTCGTCGTGGACGTAGGCGATGCCGACGACCTTGCCGTTGCGATCGGTGGTCTGGATATTGATGATGCCGACGCCGCCGCGTGACTGCAGGCGGTATTCTTCGAGCCCGGTCCGCTTGCCGTAGCCGTTCTGCGCCACGGTGAGCAGCGTCCCGCCTTCGCGCACGACGTCCATCGCCACCACTTCGTCGCCCTCGCGCAGGCTGATGCCGCGCACGCCGAAGGCGCTGCGGCCCATCGGCCGGACGTCGGTCTCGTCGAAGCGGATCGCCATGCCGTCGCGCGTGCCGAGGAAGATCTGCTCGCGGCCGTCCGACAGTTCCACGGCGATGACGGCATCGCCGTCCTCGACCCCCATCGCGATGATGCCGCTCGGCCGCGGATTGCTGAACGCGGTCAGGTCGGTCTTCTTGATCGTGCCCTTGCGTGTCCCCATCACGACGAACTGCTGGCCGTCCTGATCGGGGAACTCCTTGACGGCGAGCAGCGCGGCAATCTTCTCCGCCTCCTGGAACTGCACCAGGTTGGCGATTGCCTTGCCCTTGCCGCCCGGGCCGACGTCGGGGATTTCGTGGACGCGCAGCCAGTAGGCGCGGCCGCGGTCCGTGAAGATCATGATGTAGGCGTGCGTCGACGCGATGAACAGGTGGCTGACGTAGTCCTCTTCACGCGTGCGCATGCCGATCCGCCCCTTGCCGCCGCGCCGCTGGGCGCGGTACGTCGAGATCGGCGTGCGCTTGATGTAGCCGGTGTTGGTGACCGTGATCGCCATGTCTTCGTCGGCAATCAGATCCTCGATCCGGAACTCCCCGCTCTCGTCGATGATTTCGGTGCGGCGGTCGTCGCCGAACCGCTCGCGCACGTCCTTGAGCTCGTTGAGCACCACCTGCATCAGGAGCTGCTCGCTCGAGAGGATCGCGCGAAGCCGTTCGATGGTCTTCATCAGCTCGACGAGCTCGTCGAGGATCTTCTGGCGCTCCAGGCCGGTGAGGCGCTGGAGCTGCATGTCGAGGATCGCCTGCGCCTGGATTTGCGTGAGGCTGAACTGCGTGATCAGCCCGTCACGCGCCTCGGCCGGGCTCTTCGAGCCGCGAATCAGCTTGATCACCTCGTCGAGGTGGTCGAGCGCGATCTTCAGCCCTTCGAGGATGTGGGCGCGGGCCTCCGCCTTGCGCAGCTCGAACTCGGTCCGCCGGCGGACGACTTCGCGACGGAACTCGACGAAGTTCTCGACGACATCGAGCAGCGGCAGCACCCGCGGCCGGCCGCCGGCAATCGCCAGCATGATGATCCCGAAGGTCGTCTGCAGCTGGGTGTGCTTGTAGAGATTGTTGAGGACGACTTCCGGAACCTCGCCGCGCTTCAGCTCGATCACGATCCGCATGCCGTCGCGATCGGATTCGTCGCGCAGATCGGCGATGCCTTCGATCGTCTTCTCGCGATAGAGCTCGGCGATGTTCTCGATCAGCCGCTTCTTGTTGACCTGATACGGAATCTCGGTGACGACGAGCGACGTCTTGTCGCCCTTCTTCGATTCTTCGGTGCCGACGCGCGCGCGGACGGTGATCGCGCCGCGGCCCGTCGTATACGCCTGGAAGATCCCCTGACGGCCGACGATGAACCCGCCGGTCGGAAAGTCGGGGCCGGGGACGGCGCGAAGCACCGCCTTCAGCCGCGCCTCGCGCGCCTGACCGCGATGTTCGATGGCGGCCACCACGCCGTCGATCACCTCGCGCATGTTGTGCGGGGGAATGTTGGTCGCCATGCCGACGGCGATCCCGGCCGAACCGTTCACCAGCAGATTGGGGAACGTCGTCGGCAGGACGGTTGGCTCTTCGGTCGTCTCATCGTAGTTGGGAACGAAGTCGACGGTCTCCTTGTCGAGATCCGCCATCATCGCTTCGGCGAGCGCCTCGGGACGCGACTCCGTGTAGCGCATCGCCGCCGGCGGATCGCCGTCGACCGACCCGAAGTTCCCCTGGCCGTCGACCAGGGGATAGCGCATGTTGAAGTCCTGCGCCAGGCGGACCAGCGTGTCGTAGATCGACGCGTCGCCGTGCGGGTGATAGTTGCCCATCACCTCGCCGACGATCTTCGCGCACTTGCGATAGGCGCGGTTGGACGCCAGGCCCATCGTGCGCATGCCATAGAGCACGCGGCGGTGCGCGGGCTTCAAGCCGTCGCGGACGTCAGGCAGCGCTCGCCCGATGATTACGCTCATCGCGTAATCCATGTACGAGCGCTTCATCTCGTCCTCGATGTTGACCGGGACTTTCGAAGCGGCGATGTCGGTCATGAATCGTTAGATGTCGAGGTTCTTCACGTCGAGCGCGTTGTCTTCGATGAACTTGCGGCGCGGTTCGACCTGGTCGCCCATCAGGGTGGTGAACATCAGGTCCGCTTCGGTGTGGTCTTCCGCCTTCACCTGCAGCAGCGTCCGCTTGGCCGGATCCATCGTGGTTTCCCAGAGCGTGTCCGGGTTCATCTCGCCAAGGCCCTTGTAGCGGTTGATCGCGACGCCCTTCTTGCCGGCG
>JABFWM010000198.1 GCA_013362195.1 Acidobacteriota bacterium | reverse complement strand
GTGGACGGCGACGACCGACGCGGCATGGATCGACCTCCGCGGTCCCACGTCCGGCGACGGCAATGGCGATGTCGCGTTCACGGCGGCACGGAACGATGGGACGGATCGCGCCGCCGTGATTCGCGTCAATGGCGTGGAGCAGGCCGTCACCCAGCGCGGCGCGGCGACACGTCCGCCGACGACGCCAACGCCCGCCCCTGCACCTCCACCCGATTCTCCGCTCCCCGCACCTCCACCGGATGCGCCGGCTCCGCCATCACCGTCACCGTCACCAGCGCCGCCGCCACCTCCGTCTCCTCCTCCGTCGCCAGCGTGCACGGTGGACCTGGACCGGACGGACGCGTCCGTGGGCGCCGGCGGCGGCGACGTTCGCGTCGCGGTGCAAACGGCGGCGCGGTGCTCGTGGTCAGCGGCCAGCGCCGCACCGTGGATAACGATCGTCTCCAGCGCGTCAGGCACCGGCCCCGGCGACGTCCGCCTGAGCATTGCCTCGAACGGCGGCGGGGCTCGTACCGGCGTGGTGACGGTGAGCGGCGCGACGGTGACGGTCTCGCAGGCCGCGGCGCCCGCCCCAGCTCCTCCGCCGCCAGAGGCGCGCTGCGTCTTCGATGTCACGCCGCCGCGGGCGAGTTTTGGAGCCGAGGGCGGCAGCGCGCGCGCCGCGATCCGCACTACCGACGGATGCGGGTGGACGGCGAGCAGTCAAGCCGGGTGGATCACCATCGAGACCGGCAACAGCGGCAAAGGATCTGGTGAGGTGCGCTACCGCGTCGACGGCAACAAACAGCAGAGCGCCCGAAGCGGTGTACTGATCCTCGCCGACACGCGTCTGACTATTGAACAGGACGCCGCCGCGCCGGCTCCCCCCGTCTGCACGATTCAGGTCGAGGGGCCCGAAGACGCCGTCGACTCGGACGGCGGCGACGTCCGGCTGCGCGTCCGCGCCGGCCCGCTCTGCCGGTGGAACGTGTCGAGTCGCGTCGACTGGATTTCACTGTCGAGTGGCCCGGGCGGCATCGGCAACGACGACGTGCGCCTTCGCGTGGCCAGGAACTCCGGCGGCGCGCGGCGAGGCACGGTCGACGTCGGCGATCGATCCGTCTCGATCGATCAAAAGGGTGCCGAAGAGCGGGAAGAGCGGAACGTCGACATCAAGGGCCGGATCGACGACCTCCGCGGCTCGTGCCCCCGCGTCGCCTTCACCGTCGAGCATCGCGCCGTCCAGACCACCGCTGACACGCGGTACTCGGACGGCTCGTGCTCGTCCCTGCGCAACGAAATGAAGGTGAAGGTCAAGGGGTTCGCGCAGGGCGATGCGATCATCGCCGTCTCGATCGAGCTGGATCGATGATGCGGACCTGATCCGATCCTTCCACCCGCGTCGGCGCTATGATGAAGGCATGGCCCTCGACGAGCGCGCGTTCTTCACCGAAAAGACCGAGAACCGGCCGGGCCGCTATCAGTGCCCGAAATGCCGCCGGACCAACGACTACAACATCCGCTGGGTGCGGCGCGCGAAGAAAGACCGTCTGCCCGCCGGCGCCGACGAGAACGATCGGTTGAAGTTCTCGAAGCTGCGCGATTACCTGCTCCGCCTCGACGACGAGGTCACGTGCAAGGCCTGCGGAAAGAAGTTCGAGATTCCGTCGCAGCATTCGCTGATGTTCGTCGACCAGCTCGCCGGCCTGCCCAACGACGAGGATCTCGAACGGGAAATCGCCGCGGCCTCCGACGACGACCAGGCGCCGCCTCCGGCGAAGCCATCGCTGTCGGCGCGGTTCACCCGCAAATCACAAGGGTGGAAATAGCGTGTAGGCCGGGTCTTCACACCCGGGCACGATGAGACGAGCGATCGCCGGCTGGAAGATGCCGCGGTGGGCGCCGCTCGCGGCCGTCGCGCTGGCGCTCGGACTCGCGTGGGTGAACTTCCTGACGACCGCCCGGTGGGCGGCGATGCCGGGCGCGCTGCACGGCGCGCGCAAGCCGTATTACCTCGCGGCGCTCGTCGCCGCGACGGCGCTCACCATCCTGACGCGCCGCCAGGTCGGCCGGCCGGTTCGCATCGGTCGCGCGGCCGCGTGGACCACGCTCGCCGCGGGCGCCGTGGTGCTCGTCACCTCGCTGCTCTCGCGCCTGCCGCTGTCCACGTGGCACCAGATTCCCTTCAAGGACGACTGGACGCCGCTCTTCCAGCACGCGGTCACCGGCACGGCGCTGCTGCGCCGCGGCGTCGTGGTTGGCTGGAACTGGTGGTTTCTCGGCGGCTATCCGACTTCGACGGACATCGCACAGAACTTCGCGGTGCTCGCGTTCGTGCCGATGACACTCTTCGGCGAGGCCGTCGGCTATCACGTGCTGCATGCGGTGCTGTTCCTCGCGGTGCCGCTGTTCGTGTGGTGGGACCTGAAGGACGACGGTCGCGAGGCGGCGCTGCTGGCGGCGGGACTCGCGGCGTTCTTCGCCTCCGGCTACTTCGGTCCGCTCGGGTCGAGCGGCGACACCAATTCCCTGGTCGGCGTCTTCTGTGCCGGGGTGGCGCTCGTCGGCAGCCGCGCCGCGCGGCTGGGACGACGATGGGGCGGGCCCGTGCTGCTGCTCGGGCTGACGCTCGGCCTGTACACGCACACGGCGTTCTTCGTTTACGCCGTCATCCTGCTTGCGCTCGAAGCGGCGTACTTCCGCGATCGCCGCGCGGCATGGCGCCTCGCGGCCGCCGTCCTGTTCGCGGTGGTCGCGGCGCTCCCGGTGCACTGGGAGTCGCTCCGCTATCGCGAGTACGTCAGCTTCAACAATACCGTCTACGATCCGCACGCGCCGGTCGACTGGGGCCTGGTGGGGCGGACGATCTACTACAACGTCGAGATCCTGGTCCTCCCCAACCGCTGGTTCAACGACTACCGCAGTCTCGCGAACGTGTGGCTGCCGGCGCTCATCGTCGCCGCGCTGGCGGCGCCGCGATCGCGCGCCGGCTATTACGCAACCGGCGCCGTGCTCGCGCAGGCGCTGCTCCGCGTGAACACCTCGGAAGCCGGCGCCGTGTTCGATCGCCTGCAGCACATGCTGCCGCTGCTGACGGCGCCGGCGCTCGCCGGGTTCGTGCTGAACTTCGCGGGCACCCGCCGGCTCGCCTGCGCGCTCGTGGCGGTAATGGCGCTCTACGTGCAGACGTCGCTGGCGCCGATCCGTCACGTGCCCGATCTGCGCGCGTTCGATCGGCCGCTGATGGATCGGATCGCGGCCAGCGACGGCAACATGGTGCTCGTCGAGATCAGCCCGCATCGCGACATGGATCGCGATCCGCGACGCCGCAGCCCGACGACCCCCTTCGACGTGCACTTCGAGGGGCTGCTGCCGCGGCTCGCGGGGCAGCGCTTCTACAGCCAGATGATCGACGGCTGGGTCTGGAACGTGTTCCGCGGCCAGGTCGTCGGGGCGGGCACGTTCGAAGGACTGCCGATCGCCGAGACGCCGGTCGAGGCCTTTGCCGCCGAGATGCGCCGCTGGGGCGTCCGGCACCTCTTCGTGTGGACCGACAGCGCGCGCGACTACCTCTCGCACAGCGGACGATTCGTCGAGCGCTGGCGCGGCGGTCTCTGGTCCCACTTCGAGCTGCCCGACGGTGACGGCGCGTCGGCGGTCGCCGCAAGCGGAGCCGCACGTCTGACCAATCTCGATCTGCTCGGCGCCGACGTCGATCTCGCCGGCGTGCGCGCCGGCGACGCCGTTGTCGTTCGCGCGAACTACTATCCCGCGTGGCGCGCGTACCGGGGCACACGCGAAGTGGCGCTCTACGCCGACCACGGCCAACTCGCGTTCCACGCGCCCGAGAGCGGCAGCTACACGATCCGTCTCGAGTATCCGCGGTATCGCGGCTTGTGCGCCCTCGCCCTCATCGCCCTGCTGGCGGGAGCGGTCACGATGGATTTTCTGAGGACCGGCGCGACTCGCAGGCTCGCGTGAGTGGCGCGAGGCCGCGTATCCGTGTGCACCCGTGTCCATGCGCGGCGGATCGTTCGGTGGTGATACCATGCCCGCCGACAGGAGGCCTCGATGTCCTACACGCGACGCGCGTTTCTGACCGCAGCGACCGGCATGGCCGTCGGCGTTCGGCTGGCGGCGTCAACCGCGCAAGGCGCCAACGAGAGGGTTCGCGTCGGCGTGATCGGCACCGGCGGCCGCGCCCGCGGCTTGATGAATCATCTGAAGCGGCTCCCGGGCAACGAGATGGTCGCGGTCTGCGACGTCTACGAGCCGCGCCTGCTGCAGGCGGCGGAGATCGCCGGCGCCGGCGCCGCGAAGGTCAACGACTACCGGCGGATTCTCGACGATCGGCAGATCGACGCGGTCGTGATCGGCGCGCCCGATCACTGGCACAAGACCATGACGCTCGACGCGGTCGCGGCCGGCAAGGACGTCTACGTCGAAAAGCCGGTGTCGCACAGCATCGCCGAGGGCGCCGAGATGGTGAAGGCGATCGAGGCCTCGAAGCAGATCGTCCAGACCGGCACCCAGCAGCGAAGCTGGGACCACTGGATCCTCGGCAAGCAGATCATCGATTCAGGCCGGCTCGGGCAGATCACGTTCGTGCACACCTACTGGTATCAGCACGCCACGCCAGGCAATTACCCGCCGGTCACGCTCGAACAGCTCGATTGGAAGCGCTGGCTGGGCGCCGCGCCCGAACACCCGTTCCAGCCGGAACGCTTCTACAACTGGCGGCACTTCTGGGACTACGGCGGCGGCTGCCTCACCGATCTGATGACGCACTGGATCGACGTCGTGCACTGGTACATGGACGTCGACGCGCCCTTGACCGCGGCGGCGACCGGACGCAACTACAACATCAAGGTGTGGGAAGCGCCCGACACCGTCGACGCGACGCTGGAGTTCCCCAGAAATTTCCTGACGGCGTATCTCGGTACTTACGTCAGCCGCGTCGATGATGGCGGACTCGAGTTCCGGGGCGATCGCGGCACGCTGAAGGTCGACCGCACGCGGCTGGCCTTCTATCGCGACGATGCGGCGTATGCGAGCGGCACGCTCGCGCCGGAGCCGGACATCTACGTGCGCTCGAGCGGCGACGGGACGCTGACCCACCTGCAGAACTGGCTCGATTGCATCCGCACCCGCAAGTTGCCGAACGCACACATCCGCGTCGCCCACCAGGCCGCGCGCACGTCCCATATCGCCAACGCCGCGATGCGCGCCGGCCATCTCGTGCGATGGAACGCGGCCTCGGAAAAGATCGACAGCTGATCGCGTGGCGGATCCAGCAGTCCCGTGAGCTGACGGCGGCGGCAATCGACGGGCCCTCAGACCCGGCGCTCAGCGATCCCGCAGTGAGAACGCGACGATGGTCGGGCCCGCCGCGACCGCGATGAACTGGTGGCCATCGAACGTATAGGTCATCGGCGACGCCTTCCAGTTCTGGTTCGTCGGAAAGCGCCAGCGCAGCGTCCCGGTGGCCCCGTCGACCGCAATCAGCGACCCGTCTTCCGCGCCCGCGAATACCAGGCCGGTGGCGGTGGCGAGCGTCCCGCCCCACGAATGCGCGGGCCCCGGCTGCGGAAGCGCCCAGCGAATGCCGCCGGTGCGAATGTCGATCGCCTTGAGCACGCGCTGCGGGACCGGATCGTCCGCGGTGCGCTGCGAGCCGCCCAGGTACGATTTCCCCGACTGCCAGTCGCCGCCGTCGCTCTTCACGTAGACGCTGCACTTTTCGAAGGTCTGCACGAAGTACAGCCCGCTCGACGGATCGAACGACGGTGAGTACCAGTTCGTCGCGCCGTCCTGCGAGGGACAGACCGTGGTGCCCTCTTTCGTCGGCTGCTGGTTCGGGAGCCTGACGGGACGGCCGTCGGCGCCGACCCCGCTCGCCCAGGTGAGCCGCGTCACGAACGGTGTGGTCAGCAGGCGCGTGCCGTCGCGCCGATCGAACACGTAGAAGAACCCGTTGCGATTGGCGTGCAGCAGCAGCGGTCGGCGCTGTCCCTGCCACTCCGCGTCGACCAGCACCGACGTTTCCGTCGCGTCCCAGTCCCACAGATCGTGCGGCGTGAACTGGTAGTACCACTGCAAGCGTCCGGTCGCGCGATCGAGGGCGAGGATGCTGTCGGTGTAGAGGTTGTCCCCCTGCCGATCGTCGCCGTTGTACTCCTTGCTGGGATTGCCGGTGGGCCAGTAGATGGTGTCGAGGTCCGGATCGTAGCTGCCGGTGAACCAGGTCGGCGCGCCGCCATGATCGATGTCCTTGCCCTGCCAGGTTTCGGACCCGGGCTCGCCCCGCTTCGGCACCGTCCAGAAGCGCCAGACTTCCTTGCCCGTCGCCTGATCGTGCGCCGCCACGAAGCCGTTCGCGCCATGCTCGCCGCCGGCGACGCCGGAGATGATCAGCGTGCCGGCCGGCAGCGGCGCCGACGACGAGGAGTAGTTCTTTCGCCAGTCGGCCAGCTCGGTGTCCCACAGCAGCGCCCCGGTAAAGCGATCGAGCGCGATGAGGTGCGCGTTGTCGGTCTGCATGAACACGCGATCGCCGGCCACGGCGACGCCGCGATTCGCGCTGCCGCCGATCGACATGTCCTTGGTGCGCTGACGTTGATAGCGCCAGATCTGACGTCCGCTGCCCGCATCGAGGGCGAAGCACTCGTTGATCGAGGCCACGTACATGATGCCGCCGACCACGACGGGCGTGACCTGCAGGACCCCCGCGCCCGGCACCGTGAACATCCACGTCATGCCGAGGCGCGAGACCGTGGACGCGTCGATCTCGGTGGCCGTCGTGTAGCGGTTGCCTCGCGGATCGCCGTTGTAGGTCGGCCAGTCGGCGGTGGAGGTCACCTCGCGGACGCTCTCGCCGGCGCGGCGCAGCAGCCGCACCCGGCCGTCGTCGGTGCGCACCTGCAGATCGTCGAGCCCTTCGGCGAGCACGTGTCCGTCGATCCGCACACCCGCGGTCGTGTTCAGGGTGACGCGCGGCAGCGGTTTCGGATCCTCGCGGCGCTCAATCGTCCGCAGGTACTTGATCAACGCGGCCATTCCGGCGTCGCCGACCGGGCTTGGCGGCATGCCCCGCTCGGGACGTCCGCTGCGAATGAACGCGGCCAGCTGCTGGTCGTTCTGCGCGGGCAGGCGCGGCGCAATCGCCGGCCCCATCTCGCCGCCGCGCCCGTCGGCGCCGTGGCAGCGCACGCAGTAGCTCTCGTAGGTGCTGCGGCCGGGCTCGGCCCCCTGCAGCAGGAGCGCGGCGATGAGCAGAAGCGTCGGGAGCACGCCGCGTCAGATCCTTCCGAACTGCTTCACCGCTTCGCGGATCGAGCGGAACTTCTCGATGAACGGCAGCATGCGGTGTTCGGTGTCATCGAGCTCCTGCGACTTCTTCAGCACGTCGGCGGCCTTGTCCCTGGGCACCACCGCGACGCCGTCCTCGTCCGCGGTGATGAGGTCGCCGGGGTTCACCCGCACGCCGGCGCAGGTGACCGGAACGTTGACGCCCGACACGCGGAAATGATTGATCGTCGTCGCCGGCGCGACGCCGCGGCTGAACACCGGGAACTGCAGCTTGCGGAACTGCGGCGTGTCGCGGACGGAACCGTCGACGACCGCGCCGGCAAGGCCGCGGTATTTCATCGCGGTGGCCATCAGTCCGCCGATGCCCGCGTAGTCGGCGCTGCCCTCTCCCTCGAGCACCATCACGTACACGGATCCTGCCGGCGCCGCATCAATCGCGTCGAGCATCCCCTGTGAGGCGGCGGCGCCTTCCTTGTGCTCTTCCTTGATCAACCGCACGGTGACGGCCGGGCCGCTGAACTTCGCCGGCGCGAGCGGCCGCATCTCATGCGACATCGAGGCGCGCCCGCCGTACAACTGCTCCATGGCGTCCGCGACCGATGCGACCTCGACCAGCCGGAACGACTCGGCAAGCGGCATCTCGGCGGGCTGCGCGACGACCCATGCCGTCAGGGCGCAGCAGGCGGCGGCGCTCGCGGCCAACGTCCGCGTCATTTCGCGTACCCCTTTCGAATCTCCTCGAGCCGTTTCTTCAAGTAGGCGTCGTATTCCTTCTTCAGGGCCGGATCCCTGGGCGAGCCGTAAATCTCGCTCGACTTGTACTTGCCTTCGTCGAACTTCATGCGCGTCCACTCGTCGTGAACGTGGACGATGTCGGCGTTGTCGACGACCTGCTGCACCAGCGCGGGCGGGATGAAGTAGACGCCTTCGCTGTCGCCGAACACGAGGTCGCCCGGCATCACCGTCGCCTTGCCAATGCGCACCGGCACGTTGATGCCGGTGATGATCACGTTGGTCAGGTAGCTGGGATGCACGCTGCGGAAATAGGCGGGCATCTCGATGCCGGCAATCCCGTCGAGATCGCGGATCGCGCCGTCGACCACCAGCCCCGCCCCCCTGGTCGCCTTCATGATGTAGTAGAACAGGTTGTCGCCAACGATCGTGCCCCCCTCGTCCTGGCCGAACAGATCGACGACCAGCACGTCGCCCGGCTGCAGCATGTCGATGGCCGCCTGGTTGTTCATGCGCTCGAAGCCGGAGGCCCTGGCCTTCGCGGCGATCGCGGCGTCGAGGTCAGGCCGCAGCGGCATGAACTGCAGCGTGAAGGCGCGGCCGGCCAGGCGCTTCGACGGGTGCAGCACCTGGAAGCCGCCGGCGTACTGATTTCTGAATCCCTTGTTCGGCAGGATCGCGAACACTTCCTCGGCCGACAGGCCGCGCGCCCGCTCGATCAGCGCATCGGGCACCCTGGGCCGTCCGTCGGGAAACCGATCGAACGGATTGTCCGCGGTGTACTCGATCATCTGATCGCGGCTCAGCGAGAGCAGCTGCGCCGACGGCGCCGCGGACGTCAGCAAGACTGCGATCCCCATCACTACGAGTCCTCGCATCGTCATACTCCTCTGAGGCACGCGTACGCTCCTGTGTCTGCGACCGACGCCGCCCGTGAGTGCACCGGCGTCAACACTGTGCACGCGCCGCCTGCAGCATCGCCCTCGTATAACCCACGTTGAACGCGAAGCCGGCGTAACCGCCGCCGCCGGGATACATGGAGCGGAACTCCGGGCGTTCGCGATCGTAGGCGATGGCGCGCGGTTGTTCGGGATAGATCTCGCGCGAGTCCTTTGGGCGCAGCAGCTCCTTCATGACGGCGAACATGTCGTTCTCCCCCTCGTCGATGAAGACCTCGGTGTAGCGCTCGTAGGGCTTCTGCACGATGACGTTCCGGAAGTGGACGTGATTGATGCGATCGCGCGCGGCAAACCAGCGGCACACGTCGACAGGATCTCCGCCCATCTCGCGGGTCACGCCGCAGTCGAAGGTGATGCCGTTCGCCGGGCTGTCGACGATCGCCACCAGCTTCTTCCAGCCGTCGATCGTGCCCATGATCTGCTGCGACCCGCGGCTGAGCGGCGCCGGCGGATCGTTGGGATGGAGCGCGAGACGCACGCCCGCCTTCTCCGCCTCGGGCACCACCGCCCCGAGGAAGTAGGTGATGTTGCCCCACATCTCGTCGAGCGTGTGGGCTCCTTCTTCGGGGAGCGGCGGCAGATCCTTCATGCGGGCGTAATCGAAACCGGTCCATCCCGCGCCGGCGCGTCCGGTTTCCTCGAAGTACCCTTCCATCGCGCGGTGCGCGTACCAGTTGTATTCGACAACCGGGAGCCCGACGCGTCCTGCCGCGCGGATCGAGGCAATCACCTGCTCGATGTCGGCATCCCTGCCGGGGCGGTTGTAGATCGCGTTGGGGAAGCCGGCGATCATCAGGTTCGCGAGCCGCAGCCCGTTCGCCGCGAGCCGCGCCATCAGCTGCGCGAGGCGCGCTTCCTCCCAGGGCATGCGACCGCCGCCGCCGATGACGTGATCGACGCCCAGCTGCCGGATGCGGCGGGCCGCGGCCGCCGCGTCGGCCGCGGCATCGCCCAGCGCGGCGCCCGCTTCCAGGCAGATCGCCGGCGTGCCAGGGCGTTCAGACGGCGGACGGTCCTGCGCGTCGAGCACGGTCGCGGGCACCGCCAGCGCCGCGGTCCCGGCCAGCTTCAGCATCGAGCGTCGTGAATGTGTGTGGGCCACCGATCCTCCTCGTCGACCGCGAGCCTACTCTACTGCTGTCGGCAGCGTCGACCCGAATTCCAGGGCAGTGGAATGCCGAACACGGAGAGCCCGGAGAGCACGCAGAGAACGGTCTGCGTGGCTTTTCGTAAATTTTTTAGAGCCGATCTCTCCGCCCTCTGCGCGCTCTCCGTGGCCGTCAGATCACTGGCGCCCTGGCGAGTTGTCCCTTGACAATGCCCGAGCGCCGGTGACAGATTCGCGCCCGTTGCAAGGAGCTACGCGCATGAAAGCTGCCGTCCGCACGCTGATCGACGATCCGCCGCCGGGCGTCGATCGCCGATCCTTCTTCAAGACGCTCGGCCTGACCGCCGCGGGAGCGATGGCGCTCGGCGGCGAGGCCGCGGCCCAAGCGGCCGCCAACGTCGTCACCGCGAACGTGAAGCGCGCCTCCGAACCCTCCGCCCTGAAGATTACCAACCTGCGCGTCGCGGTCGTGACCGGCGCGCCCATGACCTGTCCGCTGATTCGCATCGACACCAACCAGGGCCTCGTCGGGTGGGGCGAAGTGCGCGACGGCGCCAGCGAGACCTACGCGCTCTTTCTCAAGAGCCGCGTGCTCGGCGAGAACCCGTGCAATGTCGACAAGGTGTTCCGCAAGATCAAGCAGTTCGGCGGCCCCGCGCGGCAGGCCGGCGGCGTCTGCGGGATCGAGATGGCGCTGATGGATCTCGCGGGCAAGGCGTGGGGCGTGCCGTGCTGGCAGATGCTCGGCGGCAAGTTCCGCGATCGCGTGCGGCTCTACGCGGACACCACCGAGCGGCCGACCGCGGCCGAACAGGGGCAGATGCTGAAGGCGCGGATCGAGCGCGGCATCACGTTCCTCAAGCAGGATTTCGGGATCGGGCTGCTGCACGACGTCCCCGGCGCGCTGTCGATGCCGCTCGGCGCCGACATCGGCGGCGGGCAGCGCGTCATGCACCCGTTCACGGGCATCACGATCACCGACAAGGGCATCGAGTGGCTGTCGGACTGGGTCGGCCAGATCCGGCAGGTGATCGGCATGGAGATTCCGCTCGCTTCGGATCACTACGGGCACATCGGCGTGAACAGCTGCATCAAGCTGGCGCGGGCGATGGAGAAGTGGAACCTCGCCTGGATGGAAGACATGGTGCCGTGGCAGTTCGGCGAACTGCTCAAGCAGATCAAGGACTCGACCACCACGCCGCTCCTCACCGGCGAGGACATTTACCTCAAAGAGGACTTCATCAAGCTGATCGAGCTGGGCGCCGTCGACATGATTCATCCGGACCTCGCGAGCGCGGGCGGGCTGCTGGAGACGAAGAAGATTGGCGACTACGCGATGGAGCACGGGGTGGCGATGGCGATGCACTTCGCCGGCACGCCGATCTCCTTCATGGCGAACGTGCACTGCGCGGCCGCGACCGAGAACTTCATCGCGCTCGAGCACCACTCGCTCGACGTGCCGTGGTGGGAGCAGCTGGTGCGGACCACGAGCGGGCAGCCGCTCGTCGACAAGGGGTTCGCGATCGTGCCGGATGCGCCGGGCCTTGGCGTCGAGCTGAACGAGCGGGTGGTGAAGCAGCACCTGCGCCCGGACAGCGGCTTCTTCAGGCCGACGCCCGAGTGGGACAAGGAACACAGCAACGATCGGCACTGGAGTTGATCGTGAACCGACGGACCTTTCTGAAGGCGGCCGCCGCCGCGCCGGCACTCGCACTGGTTCGTCCGCCGCGTGCGGCCGCGGCGCTGCCGAAGGCGAAAATCACGCGCGTCCGCATCTATCGCCCGCCCGACTTCAACCCGCTCTTCAATCAGAGCAACATGCTCGTGACCGTGGAGACCGACGCCGGGATCACCGGCATCGGCGAGGGCGGCGCGAAGGACACGCTCGAACAGTGCGCCGGCACGCTCATCGGCAAAGACCCGTTTCGCACCGAGGCGATCTGGCAGGAAGCCTACATCGCCTGGTTCTATCCGCCGGGCCGCGAGAAGGCGCACGCGCTCGGTGCGCTCGATCTCGCGCTGTGGGACATCAAGGGGAAGGCGCTCGGCATTCCCGTCCACGAGATCCTCGGCGGCGCCGCGCGCGACTTCTGCGAGTGTTACGCGACCGGCGGCGCGACCCCGCCAGGGACGCCGGCGGGCGCGCGGCTCAGCCTCAAGGAACGCGCGCACGCGACCATCGAAGCGGGCTACCGCGCGTTCCGGATGGGGCCGTCGGATCAGCCCATCGGCGGCATCTACGACACGCGCGCCATCGTCCAGCGCGTCGCCCAGGACTGCAGGGACGTGCGCGACGCCGTCGGCGCCGACGGCAACTGGTGCATCGATTTCCACCAGCGTTTCGATTTCAATGACGCGCTGCGTCTCTGCAAGGCGATCGAAGAGTACGATCCGTTCTTCGTCGAAGACCCGGTTCGGGACGAGCACGCGCTCCAGGACATTCCGAAGCTGCGGCAGATGACCGCCGTGCCGCTCACGCACGGCGAAGAGTGGGGCCTGCGCTGGGATTTCAACCGCCTCGTCGAGGGCCACGACGTCGACTTCGTGCGCAGTACGCTGCCCAACGTCGGCGGCATCACCGAGCTGATGAAGGTGGCGGCGATTTGCGAGACCCACGCCGTCGGCATCATCCCGCACTTCACGGGCCCGGTCGCCACCGCCGCGCTGGTCAATTGCCTGTCGACGTTTTCCGGACCGGTCTTGATGGAATACAACTACGGCGGGCGGCCGATCCCGTACCTGCCGGAGTGCCTCGATTTCAAGAACGGCAAGGCCTTCACCAATCAGCGGCCTGGTCTTGGTGTCACGGTCGACCTGACGCAGCTGACGCCGATTGGCGAGGTGACGGAGCCCGGGCGGCGCAACGTGTATCGGCGGCCGGACGGCTCGTTGACGCACTGGTGAGTGGGCGTCGGGTCTGAAGACCCGGCCTCGGTACCGGCGGGTCTGAAGACCCGCCCTACGCACCCGCCGGGTCTAAAGACCCGGCCTAGGTACCGGCGGGGCT
>JABFWM010000622.1 GCA_013362195.1 Acidobacteriota bacterium | reverse complement strand
GGATCGATTTTCCGGCGCCGGTCTCGCCGGTCAGCACGTTCAAGCCGGACGCGAACTCCAGCTCGAGGCGGTCGATGACCGCCAGATTCGTGATACTCAGGAATCGGAGCATGTGTGAAGGGCTCGTCGGGCTGACGCCGCCTGCACTTCCGGCGAAACCCGGAAGCGGCGAGCCCCAGGTCCGCCGCTTCCGGGTTTACGCGGAAGTACAATACTATCAGATGTTTGACAGTCGATCCGGTGCGTGCTAGGCTGGGGCTCGTTGCGCTGTCCCAGCGGCGCACTGTTCGCTGACGGAGGAGCATTGCGCACGTTTGGCTACTTCACCCTTGCGCTGCAGGCGCAGGGGGCGCCGACGGCTGGGACCGGCGGCATCAATTTTCTCGAGCTCATCGCGAACGCCCCCTGGTTCTCGAAGAGCATCCTCCTCGTGCTGCTCCTGTTCTCCGCCGTGTCCTGGGGGATCATCCTCTTCAAAACGTGGCAGTACCGCAACGCGTCGCGCAACACCACGATGTTCCTGCAGGTGTTTCGCAAGAGCACGAAATTTTCCGAAGTGCAGGCGGTGTGCTCCAGCGTGAGCGACAGCCCGCTGGTCGGCATCTTTCAGTCCGGCTACGCGGAGTTGAACGCGCAGCTTCGTCAGCAGCCGCACACGCCGGACGGACAGAACCGGCCATCCGCTCCGACCCCGCGTCCTACCCTGAAGAGCCTCGACGCCGTCGATCGGGCCTTGCTGCGCGCCACGACGGTGGAGGTCGGCAAGCTCGAAAAGCGCGTGCCGTTTCTGGCGACGACCGCGAGCATCACACCGTTCATCGGGTTGTTCGGGACCGTGTGGGGGATCATCGCCGCCTTCCAGAACATCGGGATTCAGGGATCGACGAGCCTCAACGTCGTGGCGCCGGGCATCGCCGACGCGCTGGTCGCGACGGCCGCGGGCCTCTTCGCTGCGGTCCCCGCCGTGTATTTCTACAACCACTTCACGAACCGCGTGAAGGAGTTCGCGGCGGAGATGGACGATTTCTCGCTGGAGTTCCTGAACATCTCGGAAAGGAACTTTACCTAGGTGCCGAAAGTGCAACCGATTCCGACCGCGGCGCCCGGCCGCGGCAAGCGCGCGCGCGGCGCGCGCGTGTCGACGTCGCTCGCCGAGATCAACGTCGTCCCGCTCGTCGACGTGATGCTCGTGCTGCTCATCATCTTCATGGTGACGGCGCCGATGATGACGCAGGGCATGGCGGTGAATCTGCCGCAGGCGCGGCGCGCCAACCCGGTCACGGCGCAGCCGCTCTACGTCACCGTGCCGGCCAATTTCGCGCAGAGCCATATCGTGCAGATCAACCAGGATGAAGTGCGGGTCGAGATCCTGCAGGAGCGCATCAAGCAGGCCGTGCTCGAGCGCGAGGACAAGTCGGTCTTCCTCCGCGCCGACGGCGCCGTCACCTACCAGGACCTCGTGCTCGTCATCGACAAGCTGAAGGAAGGCGGCGTCGACAAAGTCGGCATGGTGACCAGGCCGGCGGAACGCTAGGGATGGACGCGGTCACCCAGGTTCTCGTCGATCGCTCGCGCGAGGCCGACAAGATCAGCCGCATGGTGATCCTGTCGCTCGCCGCGCACGCGGTGTTCGTTGCCGCCGTCGCGTTCATGCCGTCGACGTGGAGCACCACCGTGCGGCCGGACCCGTCGCGGACGATGGTGATTTCGCTGGAAGGCGCACCCGGGCCGCGTCAAGGGATGACGGCGATTTCGGCAAAGCCCGTGCAGGAGGTGGCGCCGAATCCGCCCAAGGCACACGAGCAGGCGCCGCCGGCCCTGACCAAGCCGGAGATGGTCGAGCCCCTGAAGACCGCGAAGCCGCAGCCGAAGGCGATCGCGAGGCCGGATACGAAGAAGATCGAACCGCAGCTCCACGGCCCGACGCCGACGAAGGGGACCGAAGTGAAGGAAGGCGCCGCGCGCGTCGAGACCGGCGGCCAGAAGACGCCGTTCGGCGGGCTCGCCACCGGTGGCGCCGCCGGCGCGGGCGCCGCGCTCACCGACTATGCGGACTTCTGCTGTCCCGAGTACCTCACGACCCTCGTGCAGATCGTCCAGCGGAACTGGCAACAGAACCAGGGCGTCGACGGCACGGTCATCGTCAAAACCACCATTCTGCGGAACGGGACGCTGACCGATATTCAGGTCGAGCAGCAGAGCGTGCCGTTCCTCAACCTTGCCGCGCAACGCGCGGTCGTGCAGACGAAGCAGGGGCCGCCGCTCCCGGCCGCGTTCACCGGCAATCAGCTGACGGTGCACCTCGTGTTCCAATTCAAACGATGAGAACAACACCAGCCAGACTCTCCGCGATCGGCGCGCTGGCCGCGGCCGCATCGCTCTCGATGTTCGCGCAGCAGCCTCCGACCACCGCGGCGTCTCAACCACCCACCGGCGCCGCGCAGCAGCCGACCGATGTCACCGTGCGCCTCGAGGGCGTCAGCGGGCTGCCGCCGAAGCTCGCGGTGGCGCCGTTCGTCGCCGCCTCGTCCGATGCGGAAACGGTCGCCGCCGCGAAAACGATCACGGACGTGCTCTTCGACGACCTCAGCTACGAGCGCGAGTTCTACATGATCGGCAAGGACGTGATCGCGACGGTCCCGCGGCTGTCGTCGATCGACGACGTGCAGATGGATCGGTGGCGCGAGCTGAACGCGAACGGCGTGGTCGCCGGCAGCGTCCAGAAGACCGGCACCGGCGTGATCGTGCGGCTCAAGGTCGTGGAGGTGGGATCCGGACGCCTGCTGCTCGGCAAGGAGTACAGCGGATCGATCGCGAACCCGCGCCTCTACGCGCACACGATCAGCGACGAGATCCACCGGCAGCTGCGGGGCTTGAAGGGCGTCGCGCGGACCAAGCTGGCCTTCACGTCCGACCGCGACGCGGAGCGGATGAAGGGGCCGCAAGGCGACCGCGACATCAAAGAAATCTACATGGCTGACTACGACGGCGCGGCGCCGAAGCGGATCACGGTCAGCCGCACCTTGAACGTGGCGCCGGCGTGGTCGCCCGACGGCCAGGCGCTCGCGTATACGAGCTTCCGGTCGGGGCAGTTCAGCGTCTTCCAGGACATCATCGTGTCGCTCCTCTATAAAGGTGTGCGCCAGACGCCGCTCAACGGCGATCCGGCGAAGCAGAACTACCTGCCGGCATGGTCGCCTGACGGGTCGAAGCTGGCGTTCACGTCGAACCGCGACGGCAACCCGGAGATCTACGTCGTGAACCGCGACGGCTCGGGGCTGCGCCGGTTGACGAACCACTCGGCGATCGACTCGACGCCGACCTGGAACCCGGCCGGCACGCAGATCGCGTGGACGTCGGATCGCACCGGCAACCCGCAGATCTGGCTGATGAACGCCGACGGCACCGGCCAGCGCAAGCTGACGAGCGAATCCTGGTGCGACCGGCCGACGTGGTCGCCGGATCCGTTCAACGAGATTGCCTACGCGTCGCGCACCGGCGCCGGGTTCGACATCCGCATCTTTTCGTTCGCCAAAGGCGAGAGCGTCCGGGTCACCGACGGCATCGGCACCAACGAGAGCCCGGCGTTCGCGCCCAATGGCCGGCACATCGCGTTCACGTC
>JABFWM010000694.1 GCA_013362195.1 Acidobacteriota bacterium | reverse complement strand
ACCGGGAGCTTCGCCCGCCGGACGCCCCACCTCCACCCCAGCGCGCAACGAACGCGCGCCGGGGGCCCCGGATCGCCGTCACTCGCGGGCCGAGCGTTCTGCTACATGCCGATCAATTCGGCGATGCGCTCGATCTCCTGCGCGAGGCGCCGGCGCGCATCGCGGCCGCCGCCTTCCGGGCTCATCAAGGGGCGCAGGCGCTGCACCGCTTCGGCGATCGACAACAGCCGCTGCACCCCCGCGAGATTCACGCCGGCGTCTGCGACCAGGTGCTTGATCAGCTTCAGGCGGTCAAGCTCGTCGCGCGAGTAGACGCGCATGCTGCCGATCGTGCGCGTCGGACGCACCAGGCCGAGACGCTCGTATTTCCGCAGCGTCTGGGGGTGCATGTCCAGCATCCGCGCGGCCATGCTGATAAAGTAAAGATCGTGTTCGGCGCGCATGCCGTAAGCCTCAACCTTGCGTCGATCCAAATGTAGGCCTTGATACGCCACGTGTCAAGGCACGCCGATCGATCGCATGGACGTTCACGCCACTGACTTCATCACGATCGGCCTCCTGGTCCTGCTCGAAGGCCTGCTGAGCGCCGACAACGCCCTGGTCCTCGCAATCCTCGTCCTCGGCCTGCCCCGGCGCGAGCAGCGCAAGGCGCTCCGCTACGGCATCGTCGGCGCGTTCACGTTCCGGATCCTGGCGGTGCTGCTCGCGGTCCATCTGATCCAGGTCGGCTTCGTGAAGCTGATCGGCGCGATGTACCTCCTGTACCTCTCGTCCAAGCACTTCTTCGGCAGCGGCGGCGCAGAGGCGCGCCGCGAGATCAAACCCGCGACGCCGTGGCTCGGCCTGTCGGCCTTCTGGGCGACGGTGGCGAAGGTCGAGCTGACCGATATCGTGTTCGCGGTCGACTCGATTCTCGTGGCGGTCGCGATGTCGCCGAAGACCTGGGTCGTCATCACCGGCGGCCTGCTCGGCATCGTGACGATGCGCATGGTGATCGGCCAGTTGCTCGCGCTGGTGCGCACCTATCCGGCGCTCGTCGACGGCGCCTTCATCATCATCGCGTGGGTCGGCGTCAAGCTGCTGATCGAGTACTTCCGCGTCGAGGGCTGGATCCATTTCGAGATCAACAAGTGGTTCTCGTTCGGACTGATCGTGGTGATCTTCCTGATCTCGTACGTGTACGCGCGCAAGGTGGGGCCGGCGCCGACGGTTGACGACGAGGCGGCGGAGCTGATTCAGCGGAGCCAGGATACAGCAGACAGGAGTTGAGACGCCGGCGCGCGAGCGAGCCGGTCCCGATCCGTATCGTGCGTCATGCCTGCTGGTGGCCGATCGCCATCGACAAGGGCCGCCCCGGTTCGTAGCGCCGGTAGACGTCGAGCACCGCGTCGGTCAGCGCGTCGATGAAGCGCGGGTGCAGGTTGACGGTCGACGCGCGCGCCATGCGCACGCCCAGCTCCCGGCAGACCGACGCGGCCTCGACGTCGAGATCGAAGAGCACCTCGATGTGATCGCACAGGAACCCGATGGGGCAGAGCACGACCGCGTCGAGTCCCTTCGTCCGTTCCGTCCGGAGATAGTCGCAGACGTCGGGCTCGAGCCACGGATCCTCGGGACGGCCGCTGCGGCTCTGATAGACGAGCGTCCAGTCGTCGAAACCCGCTTCCCGCGCCGCGAGCGCGGCGGACGCGCGCAGGTTCGCTTCGTAGGGATACTTCGCGGCCATCGGCAGCGGAATGCTGTGCGCGGTGAACACGAGCCGCGCGCGCGCGTCAGGCGGGAGCGTCGCGGCCGCCTGGCGGATGTGATCGGCGTTGGCCGCGATGAATCCCGGGTGTTCGTGCCAGTCGCCCACATACACGATGTCGGGGGCCGGATGCCCGGCGCTCGCCGACGCGATCTGCGCGTCGCGCACGTTCTCCTTGTACTGGAGGCACCCGGAATAACTGCGCTGCGCGGCCGCCAGCACGCCGATCGCCCGCCGCACGCCCTTGTGCGACATCTCGGCGAACGCGTCTGCGAGATAGGGGTGCCAGTTGCGCATGCCGACGTAGACGGGGAGCGCAACGCCGCGGCCGCGCAGACCCGCCTGGAGCGCCTGCGCCTGGCCCATGGTCAAGGCCGTCAGCGGCGAGACGCCGCCGAACAGCTCGTAGTGATGGGCGACCTCGTCGACGCGTTCCGGCGACACGCGCCGGCCGCGCAGCACGTTCGCGAGAAACGGCCTGATGTCGTCGAGCCCCTGGGGCCCGCCGAAGGCGACGAGAAGGACCGCATCGAATGGTGAATTCGTTCGCATCGGCTGAAGGGCGGCCACCGAGGATCACAAGAAGAACACAACGGCCGCAAAACGCCAAGCGCCTGGAAATCGTCCGGCGCCCTGCCTTGAGTGTACGTCGGCATTTTGCGTGACGGTCTCGATGCCGGGTCTGAAGCCCCGGCCTGCGACGACAGATCAGGTCTTCTGGGTCCTTCTGTGTTTTTCTGTGGCCGTGTTTTTCTGTGGCTGTGTTGTTCTCCGGCCGTGTTGTTCTGTGGCACGCTGGAGGGATGCACGCGCGCGCGCAGTATGGCACCGATCCGTCGGGTAACCCTCTGGATCGGTTCGGCCTGTCGCGGCCGGTCTGGCTGCTCGGATGGGTGAGTTTCTTCACCGACACCGCCAGCGAGATGGTCTATCCGCTGCTGCCGCTGTTCCTGACGCGCGTGCTCGGCGCCGGCGCCATGTCGCTGGGCGTCATCGAGGGCGTCGCGGAAGCCGCCAACAGCGTCCTCAAGATCGTCTCGGGCTGGCTGGCGGATCGATCGGGCACGCCGAAGCGCCTCGTCCTCGCGGGCTACGGACTCTCGTCGCTGGTTCGTCCGGTGATCGCCGCGGTGACCGCGTGGCCGCAGGTGCTGGCGCTGCGCTTCGTCGATCGACTGGGCAAAGGCATTCGCACGTCGCCGCGCGACGCGATGCTGGCGCGGCTGGCGCCACCGGGGCGTCGCGGACGCGTGTACGGGTTCCACCGCGCGATGGATCACGCGGGCGCGGTCGCCGGACCACTCGTCGCATCCGCCTATCTCTACTTCCATCCCGAGGCCTATCGATCGCTGTTCGCCTGGACCCTGGTGCCCGGGATCATCGTGCTCGTGATCCTGGTGCGGGTGCCGGAGCAGCGGCGCGAGCCGCCGTCGAGCGCGTCGCCGATCCGCGCGGGATCGACGTGGAGGCAGATGCCGCGGCGTTTCCATGCCGCGATTGCCGTGATCCTGGTGTTCTCGCTCGGCAACGCCAGCGACGCCTTCCTGCTGCTGCGCATCGGCGATCTCGGGCTCGCGAGCGCCTGGATTCCGCTGCTCTGGTCGGCGCTGCACGTCGTCAAGATGACCTCCTCGGTGATCGGCGGCGCGACGAGCGATCGCCTCGGGCGCCGCACCATCATCGCGCTCGGGTGGTTGTGGTACGCGGTCATCTATGCGGCGTTTGGCGAGGTCACCAGCCTCTCGGTCGCGATCGCGGTCTTTCTCGCCTACGGACTCTATTTCGGGCTGACCGAAGGGGTCGAGAAGGCCTGGGTCGCGGACATGGCGCCGGCCGACGCGCGCGGCATGGCCTTCGGGATCTACAACGCGGCGAT
>JABFWM010000042.1 GCA_013362195.1 Acidobacteriota bacterium | reverse complement strand
CCCTCGTCCGTACCGACGCCGCAGTTCGCGGTTTCGCCCGACGGCCGGCGGCTCGCGTTCGTCGCGGCGGTACCGCCCGATCCTCCGCAGGTCTGGATTCGCGCGCTCGATTCGCTGACGCCATTGCCGCTGGCCGGCACGCAGGGCGCCGAGTACCCGTTCTGGTCGCCCGACGGCACGTCGCTCGGCTTCTTTTCCAACGGCTCGCTCAAACGCGCGGAACTGGCGGGAGGACCGGCACGCGTGCTCGCCCCCGCTCCGAACGGGCGCGGCGGCACGTGGAGTCGCGACGGCACGATCCTGTTCGCGCCGACGACGAACGGCGCGTTGTATCGCGTGCCCGCCGGCGGCGGCGAAGCGGTCGCGCTGACGCGGCTCGATCCGACCCGCCACGAAGCGTCGCACCGCTGGCCGCAGTTCCTGCCGGACAACCGGCACTTCCTGTTTTTCGTGCAGGGGACGACGTCCGACGCGCACCGGATCTACTACGGCGACGTCACGAACGCCGAGGCGCCGCGCGAGCTGCTCACGTCGCGGTTGAGCGCGTCGTTCGTCGCGCCCGATCAGCTGCTCTTCGTCGTCGAAGACGCGCTGATGGCAGCGCGATTCGACTGGACGCGCGGCCGCGTTGAAGGCGATCCGTTTCGCGTCGTCTCGCACGTCTCCGGATCGAGTAACTTCTTCGCGGCGTTTTCGGCGTCTGAGACCGGACTGCTCGCCTACGCGAGCGCCGCCGCCAGCGCCGATCTGGTGTGGTACACGCGCGACGGCCGGAGCATCGGCCCGCCGATCGCGTCGGGGGAATACGCCGATTTCCGCCTGTCGCCGAACGACACGCAGCTCGCGATCGCGGAAGTCGATGCGGAGAGCCGTCGACCGGACCTGCGCGTCTTCGATCTCGCGCGTGGCTCGCGGCTGCGACTGACCTACGATGCCGCGACCGACGCCTCGCCGATCTGGTCGCCCGACGGCCGCACGATCGTGTACCGATCGAACCGCACCGGGCTCCACGATCTCTATCAGCGGGCCGCCAACGGCGGCGGCCCGGATCGCGTGCTGCTTCAGAGCCTGAGCGCCAAATATCCAACCGACTGGACGCCCGACGGCCGCGCCATCGTGTTTCACACCTATCAACGCGGCACCGGGGCCGACATCTGGGCGGTGAACGCCGACGGTTCGCAGCCGCGGCCGCTCGTGCAGACCGCGTTCGACGAGATGCAGGGGCAGGTGTCGCCCGACGGCCGCTGGCTCGCGTACACGTCGGTCGAATCGGGCGCGGCGGAGGTGCTGATCCGCAGCATGGCCGACCCGTCGATGCGGTGGCAGGTGTCGGCGGGCGGCGGCGCCGATCCGCGGTGGCGCGGCGACGCGCGCGAGCTGTTCTACATTTCCGCGGCGGGATGGCTGATGTCGGTGCCCTTCGTCGGTGACCGCCCGTCAGCGCCGCGGGCGCTGTTCAGCGCGCACATTCCTCCGCCCGGCGATCCGTATCTGAGCAACTACGACGTGTCGGGCGACGGCCAGCGGTTCCTGGTGAAGGTCTCGGTGCACGACGTCACGTCGACGCCGATTCACGTGCTGACCAACTGGGCTACGGCCGCGAAGCGCGTGCGGCCGTGATCCCTGCGGAGTCGTCCAGCTCCGCCCGGATCGCGGCGGCGAGACGCGAGACGCCCTCGCCGATCTGCGCAACGGTGGGTGCAGAGAACGACAGCCGCATGGTGGGGGCCGCGTGCGCGTCGACGAAGAAGGCTTCGCCGGCGACGTAGATGACGCCGTGTTCAACCGCGCGGGGGATCATCGCGTCGGCGTCAATGGCGGCCGGTAAGGTGAGCCAGAGGAAGAATCCGCCTTTCGGTTCCGGCCACGACACGAGCTCGCCCAGTGCCTGCCGCAGCGAGCGCTCCATCGTGTCGCGCTTCTCACGATAGTGCTGTCGCAGGCGCGGCAGCTGCCGGTCCAGCACGCCGCGGCGGCACGCTTCGTACACGACGCGCTGATCCAGTGCACCGGTGAGGAGATCGGCCGACTGCTTCGCCAGCTCGAACTTCGCGGCGAGCGGCGCGGCCGCGGCAATCCAGGCGACGCGGAACCCCGGCGCCAGCGTTTTCGAGAAGCTGCTCAAGTAGATGACCCGCCCGTCGCCATCGTCCGCCTTGATCGGCCGCACGTCGGGTTCGGTGGTGCCCTCGAAGTACAACTCGCGATATGGATCGTCCTCGACGATCAGCACGTCGCGCCGTTGCGCCCATTCGAGCAGCCGCTGCCGCTTGTCGCGCCCGATCAGGAGGCCGGTGGGATTCTGGAAGTTCGGCACGACGTAGAGCAGCTTCACCCGGTGCCCTTCGCGTCGCAGCCGTTCGTCGGTGGCGTCGAGCGCCGCGAGATCGATGCCGTCGGCTTCCTGCGGCACGCCGACAATACGGGCCTGCACGTTTCTGAACGCGGTGAGCGCGCCCGTGTAGCTCGGGAGCTCGACGAGGACGACATCACCCGGATCGAGCAGCACGCGCGCGATCAGATCGAGGCCCTGCTGCGATCCGGTGGTCACGAGCAGCTCTTCGAGCCGCGTCGGCATCTCGCGCTGCCGCATGATGCCGACGATCGTGTCGAGCAGCGGCCGATATCCGCGCGTCGGGCCGTACTGAAGGACGCCGCCGTCGGCGCCGCCGAGCAGCTCCCTCGCAATCTCGCGAAAGTCCGCCCATGGAAAGGTCTCGGGCGCCGGATATCCGGGTGCGAACGAAATGATGTCGCGTCCCGAGGCGAGGACCGTTCCCATCCGCCGGATGGCGGATTCCTTCATCTGCTCGGCCGAGCGCGACAGAAACTGATCGTGATTGGTCATGCGAGACGGATTCCGGGCTCCTTGGGGACGATGACGGGCGGCATCTCCGCGGCGCGCTGATACCACCGATAGTGCGACAAGTACGCGCCCAGCGCCGCCAGCGCCAGATATTCGAAGACGATGCCGCGCAGGAGCCAGGCCGCCAGCTGCAGCGGCAGCAGCACGGCGAGGCCGATCAGCGGGACGAACGCGATCAGTCCCAATCCTGCCGTGGCCAGGATGGAGGCGGCGGTGGCGATCACCACCATCACGAGCACGACGCCGAGCACCGCCGCGACCTCGCGCAGGTGCCCCCAGACGAAGCGGAGCGCGAGCACGGCGCCGGTGCGGACGCTGACGTCTTCGATCGCGACCACCATCTGCGTCATCAGATAAAAGAAGTTGACGAGCGTGAGCCAGACGAGCAGCGCGCTCGACCCCAGCGCGGCCAGCACCGTCCATCCGAGCATCAACCCCGGGCTGGCGGCGAGTCCGTAGCCGGCCAGGACGAACGCGGCACACACGCCCAGGGTGACCGCGTAGATGATCAGCAGGCCCAGACCGATTCGGATGTAGCGCCACGACAGACGCGCGCACCCGTCGAGGAACGCGTCGATGCCGACCACCGAGGCGCGGCGCAGCGGATCGAGGCGCAGCGGCGGCTTCTCGATCGGACCGGCAATCCGCTCCGCGTGCGCGAGCAGCGCGACCGTGCCGCCTTTCACGACGAAGGTGATCATCGACCCGCCGACGAGCACGATCATCGCCGCGCTGCCGAACGCCATGAGCGCCGCGGGACTGGCGGTCAGCGCCGAGATGATGGTGGTGAGGATGTCACGAACGTCGCCGCTCAGAAGATCGGTCAGGCTCGTGTCGAGAAGGAGGACGACGAGGAAGGCGCCCCCGACGATCGGCACCGCCAGCAGCAGCTTGAGGCTCGACTCGGCGACGAACTGCACGATCACCAGCGGCCAGTTCGCCGCGGCCAGCAGCGCGCCCCGTTTGAGGGCGGCCTTCAGTCCGGGTGTCGTACTCATCGCGCTCATCCGGCTCTCATCCGCCGGACTCCGGCCGAATCCATCATAACATCGGTGTATCCTGCGGTCGGTGGTCTCCTCGATCCTCGCACGACCGACCATCACACGCGAACGGACCGTCCGGCCCATGCGCTTGCTCGCGGGCGGCGTGGTGGTGGCGGTGGTGGTGACGCTCGCTGGCGCCGCGTTCGAGCTGCAACGCTTCGGGGCGACCGACACGGCGGCGGTCGAGCGCGTCCGCGCGCGCGTGCTCCGCGACGTCGCCGAACAGACGACGCGGATTCAAACGATCGCCCGCGGCGTCGCCGGCACCGCGTCCGTTCCCGGCAGCATGACCGCCGACGCGGACGATCGGCGGCGCGCGCTGTTCGACGCGGTCCGCCCGGCGCGCGAGCGCGCCGGCCGCGACGCGGCGGCGCTCGCGCTCACGATTTACGACACCGCCGGCAACGCGCTGGCCTGGGCCGGGCGGCCGTCGACGCTGCCCCGCGATCTGGGCAACGGTCCGGCCTCGCTGTTCGTGACCCCTTCGCCGCTCGGCCTGCGGCTCGTCTACCTGGAGCCGATTGTCTCGGCCGCCGCGGACCGTACGAGGCTTGGCGCCGTTGCCGTCGAGCACGTGCTCTCCGGCGCGTCCACCACCGCGGCGATCGGTCCCGAGGCCGAATACGTGCTCGCGGACCGGCTCGCGCCGGTCACGCTTCATCCCGCCGGCGGGACGGCGCCCCCGCGCGGTCCTCACGCGTTCGTGATCCCGCGGCCGGACGGCGCGCCGCTGCTGCATGCGTCGATCGATCCCGACGATCTCCACGCCGCGCGCCAGCGCCTGAGGCGCGTGGTCGGGGCCCTCGTCACGGCGACGTTCGGGGTGACGCTGCTGCTGCTCGTCGGGCCGTTGCTCGATCGTCGCGTCGTCGCGCGCGACGCGCGGCGCGAGATGACGCTCTCGGCAGCGATTGCGGCGATCGTGCTCGGCGGGACGGCGGTGCTGTGGCTGGCCTGCGCGCTCGTGCAGCACGCGTCATCGAGCGCGCCGTCGACGCTGCTGTTCGTCGGCGGCACCGCGGCGGCGCTCGTGGCAACGGCCGTCTCCGGTGCCGCGCGCCTGCGCCTCGCGGTCCGCACCGGCAGGCGCTGGCCGGACGACGAACGGGTGCTGTTCGTGGCGGCCCAACTCGCCTGCGGCTGCGCGCTCGCGGCACTGCTGGTCGCGTTCGAGCGGTGGCTTGGCGTGACCGTCGATCCCGCCGCCGTCGATCTCCGCCACTTCACACTGCATCCCTGGGGCGGCCAGCGCCTTGCGGTGCTGAGCGGCATTCTCTTGTGTCATGCCGCGGTCATGTGGGCGTGCGCGCTGGGCTGCGCCACCGCCCTGACACGGTGGCGCCTGCCCCGCCGAATCTCCGGATGGCACATCACCGCGGCCGCGCTATGGGTGGGGCCCACCGTCATCGTCGCGGCGCTTGCCGCCGGCCGCGAGTGGCCGGTGGCCGGCGCCGCGATCGTGCTCGCCGCAGGGGCCTGCGCTCTCGCGGCCCTCGTCGCGCCGCGGCTCGTGGTCTGGTACCGGCACACGACGGTCGCGTCGCGAATCCTCGCGCTGTTCATGGCGTTTCTGCTGCCGGCGCTGCTGATCTATCCGTCGGTCCATTTCTTCGCGGAGCGTGCGACACGCCGGTTGATCTCGACGCGGTACGCCGTGGAAGCGATGGCCCATCCGCAGTCGCTGCTCGATCGGCTGAACGACGCGCTCGCCGAAATCGACGCGTTGCCGATGCTGCCCCATCTCGTCAGCGGTGGAACGGCCGCCGAATCGGCCATGCCGCGCACCGACAGCGCATTCGCGATCTGGAGCCGCACCGTGCTGGCGCGCACACGCCTGACGAGCGATGTCGAGCTGTACGACGAGGCCGGAGCGATGGTGAGCCGCTTCGCCCTCAACTTTCCGGAATACACCGGCGCGCCGCAGAAGCCGGCGGCGCTGAGCGGCTGCCGCTGGGACATGTTCGGCGAGGCGCAGCTCTTCGGCGCGCAGGAGCGCAACATGCTCCACGCGGAGCGCAACATCTGCGAGAACGGCCGCAGCGTCGGCGCGATCGTCGTGCACGTGGTGTTCGACTACCGCACGCTGCCGTTCATCAGCTCGCAGTCGCCCTACTTCGACGTCTTTCGCCCGTCCGAACAGCGCAGCGAAATCGAGGGCGCGCCGTCCGGAGACGTCGATTTCACCGTCTACGGCTGGGGCCTGACCGCCATCTTCACGACGAGCCAGTCGGTCTGGCCGCTCGACGATGCGACGTTCGCGCGCATCTACCGGTCGCGCGCGCCGTTCTGGACGGTGCTGCGCAAGGGCGACACGACCTACAACGTGTACTTCGCGAACAATCGCCCGGCGATCTTCGCGCTCGGCTATCCGCGGCCCGACATGTTCGAGCACCTGGTGCGCCTCGCCGAGCTGACCACGCTCGCTGCCGCCGGCTACGTCATCATCCTGATCGGCCACGCGCTGTTCACACGCGTCGCGCGGATGCGTCCCGCCACCGGCCGCGCGCTGCTGCGCGAGGTGCGGGCGAGTTTCTACCGCAAGCTGTTCCTCGCCTTCGTGCTCGCGTCAATCGTCCCGGTCCTGACGCTGGCGCTGGTGATCCGCGCGTATTTCGCCGGCCTGCTCGTCGAGGGCATCGAAGGCGATGCGGTGCGGACGGCCGCGGTCGCGCAGCGCGTCGTCGAGGAATCCGACGCGATGCTGCGGCGCGGCACCACCGAACGCGCCGCGCCGTTCGCCGACGACGTGATGGTGTGGATCAGTCAGGTGATCGATCAGGACGTGAACATCTTCGACGGCGCCGAGCTCTATGCGACGAGCGAACGCGATTTGTTCGCCTCGGGGCTCCTGCCGACGCGCACGCCCGAAGATGTCTACCGGGCGATCGTCATCGATCGGCTGCCCAGTTACGTGAGCCAGGACGTGATCGGCTCCGTGCCCTACATGCTCGCGGCCGCGCCGGTGCGAAACCGCGGACGCGATGCCGTGCTGACGGTGCCGCTCGCCCTGCGGCTGCAGGAGGTCGAACGCGAGATCGACGATCTCGATCGCGGCGTGCACCTCGCGGCGCTGTTCTTCATCCTGCTGGGGGCGGCGATTGGCCTCTCGATGGCCGAACGAATCGCGGATCCGGTGCGGCAGCTGACGCGCGCGACCGGCCGCATCGCGCGGGGAGACTTCGATGCCCGCATTGCCGTCCGGTCGTCCGACGAGCTGCGCCGGCTGATCGATGCCTTCAACAGCATGGCGGCCGAGCTGAAGGCGCAGCGCTCGCAGCTGGAGCGCACCCATCGCATCGAGGCGTGGGCCGAAATGGCGCGCCAGGTGGCGCACGAGATCAAGAACCCGCTGACGCCGATTCAACTCTCGGCCGAGCATCTGCGCCGCGTCCACGGCGATCGCGGCGAGCCGCTCGGACCGGTGCTCGAAGGCTGCGTCGACTCCATCCTCAGCCAGGTGGGGCTGCTGCGTCAGATCGCGGCGGAGTTCTCGAGCTTCGCCTCGTCGCCGACGGCACGCCCCGCCGCCGTCGATCCGGTGCAGCTCGTGCGTGACGTGGTCGATCCGTATCGCGCAGGTCTCGAGGGACGCATCGACGTGCAGAACCACGTGGCGCCGCCGTTGCCCGCGGTGTTCGTCGATCGCACGCTCGTCAGCCGCGCGCTCGCGAACATCGTCGAAAACGCGCTGCACGCGATGCCCGGCAGCGGCCGCCTGCTGCTGACATCGGCCGTGGACGACGGGTTCGTGACGATTCGCGTCGAGGATACCGGCGTCGGTATGGACGCCGAGGCGCTGGAGCGCGTCTTCGAACCGTACTTCTCCACGAAGACGACCGGCACCGGCCTCGGCCTGCCAATCGCGCGGCGCAACATCGAGGTCAATCAGGGAACGGTGTCCGTGGCGAGCGAGAAGGGCCGCGGCACCACGGTGACGGTCAGGCTTCCGCTCACGACTTGACGGCAGCCTGATCGCAGCGCTGTTCCGTCCCTGGTAGATCGTCCATTAGCGTCCGATGTTGATGACGAACCCGGCCGTGGCGCCGAGGTGGTGCACCATGCCGAAGCGGACGGCCGAATCTCCCGCGAGGCCGCCAAAGGGCGACAGCTCACGAACACGCAAGCCGAGCGGCGATGGCGCGATGTGATCCGACAGCTCGAGCCTCAGGCCGAGGCCCCCGGGTCCGACCGGCACGCGGAAATCGGTACCGACGCCGATGTTCAACGCGAACACCGTTTCGATGCCGAGCTCGTCGACGGCAATGAGGAAGTCGCGGCTCGTGTCCCTCACGATCACCGTGTTCGGCGGCGCGGTGGTGGGCGGAGGCTGCGTGATGAAGGTGAGCGGCGGGCCCACGTTCGTTTTCAAGTCGTAGGTAATGCCGCCAAAGCCGAAGAAGCCATACGGGAAGACCCGCCGGCCGCGGTTGTAGTCGATGAACCCGACCGCGCCGCGCACGTCATACAGCCAGGTGTCGATGTCCACGGAGGCGGCGCCGTTCGACGGCGCAAGGCCGCCGGACTGCGGTGTGCCGCCCACCGTCAACGTCGATCGCGACATGCCTGCCTGCGTGCGGAACCCGTAGCGTCCGCGCCAATACGTCACGGCAGCGTTGAACGCGGCATTGGGCTCGACCCGCAGGTCGCGCGTCAGCACCTGTTCGAGCGCGCCGGTCGCGGAAGAGATCGTTCCGATGAGGACGAGATTGCTCCAGCCCGTCGGCATCAGGAATCCGGCTGAACCGCTGACGTCGACACGGGCGGGCGCATCCTGCGGATCGGCCCACGGGGAGGTAGGACCTTGTGCGGCAGCGACGACGGGAAGGAGCGTAGCGATCGCGAGCGCGAGAACCAGCCGGGCGTGACCCATGGCAGCACCCCTTTCGCACCGGCAGACGACGGAGCCATGATACTCCCGATGCACGGCGCACTCGCCATCGGGAAAGGAGATCATCATGGGACCAGCGGCATCGGCGGCAGCCTCGCTCGCGATCCTCGGACTTGCGTCGGCGGTCCCGCTCGCCGCGCAGGATCCCTGCGACACGATCGTCATCGGACACGTCGTTCGGGGTGGGACGCCGGAGGGCACGCACGTCGTGATCGCGCCTGAGGCGTCGCGGCCCGAGTGCGCTCGACCCCGGCACGATGCGCCGCGCTCCCCCTTCATTCCGTCGGTGCGGCCGGGGCTGCTCGCGGACGAAATCGAGTCGTTCGCGGGTCAAGCGATCCGCATGCTTCGCGCGCGTGTGGTCGGCGTGCTGGAGCCGCACGCGTTCCTCGTCGATTCCCAGAGCGATCTGCCGCCCCTCGAGGGCCACCGCGCGCGCGTGCTCGTCTTCGTCGAGGGCGCCACGCTGCGCGTCGAGCCGTCGCTGCTCGTCGGACAAACGGTGACGGTGCTGGGCGTCGCACGGACGCTGCTCGGGATGCACGTCAGCGCCGCCGCCTCCTGGCCCGCGATCCTGACGCCATCGCAGGTGTCGCGGCTGGAAATCAAGGCGGCCATGCTCGCGCGATCGGTGCAGACGGCGGACGGCGTGGAGTTGACCACCCGCGCGCCGGACGTGCTGTCGCGTCGGTAACGGACGTCAGGTCGTCGTCGGCGGGGGCGGCGTCAGGGGACGGCGCCGCAGTCGCGTGTACGCGAGCACGACGAACGCGGAGACGACGTACGCGTACGAGAGCACGACGAGAGCCACGCGCGGGTGCGAGGCGATCAGTGCGAGGACGACGGCGGCGACGAACAGCGCGAAATACGAACGGCGCCATCCGACATCGATCGCCTTGATGCTGCGGAAGCGGATCGTGCTGACCATGAGGAACGCCGGCACGAGGACCATCGCCAGCGCCGGCGCCGCGGCGCGCGGATCCTGCAGCCCCCACGGGTACAGGTACACCGTCGAGGCGATCACCGAGGCGGCCGCTGGGCTCGGCATGCCGGCGAAGTAGCGCTTGTCGGTGACGGTGCTCGTCTGAATGTTGAAGCGCGCGAGCCGCATCGCGGCGGCCGCGACGGAGATGAACCCCGCCGCCCATCCGAGCCGGCGCAGCGGCCACAGTCCCCAGGTGAACGCGAGAATCGCCGGCGCCAGGCCGAACGACACGACGTCGGCCAGCGAGTCGAGCTCCACGCCGAAGGCTGACGACGATCGCGTCAGGCGCGCGAAGAATCCGTCGAGCGTGTCGAGCACCATCGCGACGCCGATCAACACGGCCGCGGTGTCGAAGTCCCCGCGCGTCGAGTAGACAACGCACGCGTAGCCGCAGAACAGGTTGCCGACGGTGAACAGCGACGGCAGGATGTAGACGCCGCGCTTGAACCGCAGCGGCTGATCGTCACGGCGCCGGCGCAGCGTGCCGAGCATCAGTCGCCGGGAGCCATCCGCGCGAGCACCGTTTCGCCCGCGACGACATGTTCGCCCACCCGCACGAGCAGTTCCGCGTCGCGCGGCAGGAAGACGTCCATCCGCGATCCGAACTTCATCAGGCCGATGCGCTCCCCGCGTTCGAGCGTCTGCCCTTCCGACACGCGGCAGACGATCCGCCGCGCGAGCGCGCCGACGATCTGGCGGACGACCACGGGACCGCCGGGGGAATCGATCCAGATTTCGTTCAGCTCGTTGAGACTGGCTTCCTCTTTATAGGCGGGCAGGAAGCTGCCCGGGCGGTACTCGATCCTGGTGATCCGACCCTCGACCGGGGTGCGGTTGATGTGCACGTCGATGGGCGAGAGAAAAATCGTGATCTGGGTCCAGTCGCCCGGCGGCGCCCACCGATGATCGGTCGGCCCGGCGATCATCACGCGGCCGTCGGCGGGCGAGACGACTAGGCCAGGCGCGGTCGGGACCACGCGTTCCGGGTCGCGGAAAAAGTAGCAGAAGAACCCGCCCAGCGCGGCGAACGCGGCCGCCCAGCCGTAACGCTTGCCGGCGGCCAGGGCGGCGGCGGGCACGAGCGCGCCCGCGATGAATGGCACCCCTGCCTTGTCGATGTGCATGGAATCGGCGCGAGACGCGACGCAAAAAAAGGGGCCGGGAGGCAAGGCTCCCGGCCCGGGAAAGTCGTGGCCGGCCGCGGCGTCAGCCTCGCGCGTGCGTCGGCTCGCTGCGATGCGCCAGGTGATGGCGCAGAATGCTCTCCATCTGGTCCTTTAGATGCAGTTTCTTCTTTTTGAGGGTAACTTCTTCGAGCTGTTCGGGTTCGGACAGGTAATGGCGGGTGGCCAGGTCGTGGATTTTCTCGTCCAGATCGTGGTGCTGCGTTGCGAGCTGGCGGAATTCGTCGTCGCTTTGCAGCAGCCTCTGCTTCAGCTCTTCGAAGTCTGTCGGCATTGCCGCCTCCTTGCTAGAAGGACCTTACTCAACTACATCCATAAGGCTACGGTACTACAGATTCAGCCCCTCGCGCCATAAAATGAGCGCGTCTTCCTGCGGGTGACTGTAGTAGCGCGGCCGTGTGGCCGCGATACGAAACCCGAGCCGCTCATAAAGGGCGAGCGCCGCCACGTTCGACGCGCGCACTTCGAGGGTCGCGCGCGTGGCGTTGCGCGCCGCCGCCTCAGCCATGACATGCCGCATCAGCCGCATGGCGTGCCCGTGCCGCCGCTCCGCCGGCGCCACCGCCAGCGTGTTGACGTGGAGTTCCTCGAACACGATCCAGCAGACGCAGAACGCGACGATCTGGCCGCTCTCGTGCCGCAGCGCGTAGATGAACGTAACGTCCGAGTTGCGCAGCTCCCACTCGAGCGTCTCGCGCGCCCAGGGATTCGTGAACGACTGCGCCTCGAGCGCGACGATGGCCTCGAGGTCCCGCTCGTCAGTCACCCGTTCGATCTGCACGTCATTCCCGCGGCATCTCGAGCGCGCGCTTGCGGTCTCGCGCCAGCTCGGCGTCGGGACGCCGGACGTAGAGCGGCACGATCGCGTGCGGCGCGACCGCACGCGCCGGGTGAGCGGCCGCGATCTCGGCCATCGCCCCCGCCAGCAGCGGCGGCGCGTCATCGACGGTCGCGCGGTCGCCGAGCGCTGCGCGGATCGCCGCCGCATACCGTACGGCGCCGTCGCCCGTGAAGCGCACGTGAGGACAGGCGGCCAGCACCGGCGCCCATGCCGCGAGCGTCTCTTCCGGGGGCAGCGACGAGGGCGACTGCAGGACGGTGACGCCGTCGGCCGCGAACAGCGACGCGAACACCTCACCGCGGTGCGCATCGATCCATGCGGCGATGGCCGGCCCGCGCTGGCGTCCTTGCCATGCGAGGGCGTCGAACGTCGAGACCGGCACCACCCGCTTCTGCGCGGCGAATGCGAGGCCCTGCATCGTCGCGATGCCGACGCGCAGGCCGGTGAACGAGCCGGGGCCGATCGCGACGGCAAACACGTCGATCGACGCGAGCGGCACGCGCGCCTCGTCGAGCAGCGCCATCAGCTCCGCGGGCAGCCGTTCACCGTGCGTCCGCGAGGGATCGCCCCGCCGCGCCACGATGACGCGGCCGTGATCAGCGACGGCGGCGCTACCGGCCGCCGAGGAGGTGTCCAGCGCGAGAATTCGCATCGTCATCGAATGTTATACTCGCGTGCACCCACCCCGCATGTCGTCCCCGTCTGTGACTCCCGGACCGTCCGTCGGCGCGACGCCGGCGATGCGTCAGTACTTCGAGGCCAAGCGCCAGTACCGCGACGCGATCGTGTTTTTCCGGATGGGCGACTTCTACGAGATGTTCTACGAGGATGCGCTCACCGCGGCCCGCGCCCTCGAACTGACCCTCACCTCGCGATCGAAGGATGCCGCGGGCGGCGCGATTCCGATGTGCGGCGTGCCGTTTCACGCGGCCGATGGCTACATCGCGCGGCTCGTCCGCAAAGGATTCCGCGTCGCCGTCTGCGAGCAGGTCGAGGATCCGAAAAAGGCGAAGGGCCTCGTGCGCCGCGAAGTCGTGCGCGTCGTCTCGCCCGGCACGCTCACCGACGCGGGTTATCTCGAGGCGCGTGAGCCGGCGTTCCTGATGGCGCTCGCGCCGGCGCATCCCGGCCCCGGCGTCGGCGCGGCGCTGCTCGACCTCTCGACCGGCGAATTCACCGTCGCCGAGTATCTCGGGCACGACAGCCGTGCGGCGCTCGCCGACGACCTCGCCGTGCTGCGGCCCCGCGAGATCGTCGCGCCGGCCGGGTTCGACGCGGCGAGCGAGGCCATCGCGGAGGCGCGGATCGAGGCGCGAATCACCATCGCCGAGCCGTGGACGTTCGACTACGAGTCGGCGCGGCGGACGCTGCTCGCGCAGATGC
>JABFWM010000696.1 GCA_013362195.1 Acidobacteriota bacterium | reverse complement strand
GCGAGCGAGTACCACGAGCGAGCCACGCGAACGGAGCGGGGCCCGGGGCCCCCGCGAGTGAGCGTGCAGGGGAGTCCGAGGGGCAACGCCCCTCGGTTAATGCAGATGACTGAACACAAGCATGTGAACCCGTGGATCGTCGCGGTCGCGGTGATGTTTGCGACGTTCATGGAAGTGCTCGACACGACCGTCGTCAACGTCTCGCTGCCGCACATTGCCGGCAATCTGTCCGCGACGATCGACGAGTCGACCTGGGTGCTGACGTCGTATCTCGTCGCCAACGCGATCGTCCTGCCGATGACCGGCTGGCTGGCGCGGAACTTCGGCCGCAAGCGGCTGCTGATGGCGTCGGTCAGCGGCTTCACGCTGTCGTCGTTGCTGTGCGGCCTCGCGCCGAATCTCTCGTCGCTGGTGTTCTTCCGGCTCGTGCAGGGCGCCACCGGCGGCGCCATGCAGCCGCTGTCGCAGGCCGTGCTGCTCGAGGCATTTCCCCCGCACGAGCGCGGCAAGGCGATGGGCTTCTGGGGGCTCGGCATCGTCGTCGCGCCGATTCTCGGACCAGTGCTCGGCGGCTGGCTCACCGACACCTACAGCTGGCGCTGGGTCTTCTACATCAACCTGCCGGTCGGCATCGCGTCGCTGATCATGACGCAGTTGTACGTGTTCGACCCGCCGTACCTCCGGCAGGAGTCCGCGAAAATCGATTACTGGGGCATCGGCCTGCTGACGCTGTGGGTCGGATGCCTGCAGATCGCGCTCGACCTGGGCCAGCAGCGCGACTGGTTCTCGTCGCATTTCATCACCGCGCTGGTCGTCATCTTCGCCGGTTCGCTCGTCGCGTTCATCATCCGCGAGCTGGTCGCGCCGGATCCGATCATCGATCTGCACGTGTTCAGGAACCGGACCTACGCGACCGGCGTGTTCATGATGACGATCGTCGGATTCGTGCTCTACGGGAGCCTCGTGCTGCTGCCGCTGATGCTGCAGACGCTGCTCGGCTATCCGTCGCTGCAGGCGGGCATCGCGATGGCGCCGCGCGGCATGGGATCGCTCATCGGCATGCCGCTGATCGGCCTGCTCGTCGGCAAGTTCGACGCCCGCAAGCTCGTGGCCATGGGCTTCATCGCGGGCGGCCTGACGCTGATCTGGCTCGGACAGCTCAATCTGAACGCCGGCTACTGGGACATCTTCTGGCCGCAGTTCTGCCAGGGCCTCGGCCTGTCGGCGCTGTTCGTGCCGTTGACGACGATCAGCATGGATGCGATCCCGCGCGAGCAGATGGGCAACGCGACCAGTCTGTTCAACCTGATGCGCAACGTCGGCGGCAGCGTCGGGATCGCGATCACCGGCACCATGCTGTCGCGATCGACGCAGTCGTACGTGAGCGTGCTCGGCTCGAACGTCGACGTGTATTCGACGTCGACGCAGCGCGCGTTCGAGGCGGCGCGCGCCGGGTTCCTCGCCGCGGGATCCGATCTGGCTACCGCGACCCAGCGCGCCTACGCGGCGCTCTTCGGGATGGTGCAGCAACAGGCGTCGATGGTGGCGTTCGTGGATCTGTTCCGCCTGCTCGGACTGATCTTCGTGCTGCTGGTGCCGCTGATTCTGCTGATGCGCCGTCCGCGCTCGGGCCGCGGTCCGGTCGGGGCGCACTGATCGCGTCCCGCAAGGCGCGGAAGGCGGCCAGCATCTCGTCGTAGGTGTAATTCGCGTTGCGGCCGCTCGGGTTCGGCAGCACGAAGATGCGCGCGCCGTGCACCGTGGCCGGCTGGAACCCCGGCTGGATCGAACCGACGCGCTCCGCGCCGAGCACCTTCAAGAGCGATCGATAGATCGTCACGCCGACGAACGCGACGATCTCCGGCCGGAACCGGTCGATCTTGCGTTCCAGCTCGTGCCAGCCCTCGATGTATTCGTGCGGCCGCAGATCGTCGATGCCCGGGCTGGGCCGCGCGACCACGTTCGTCACGCCCAGGCCCCACTCCGACAGCCGCACATCGTCGAGGTGCGTGATCGGTTCGGGCACCAGCCCGGATGCGTAGAGCAGCTTCCAGAAGCGGTTGGACGGTCCCGCGAAATGATGCCCGGTGCGGGCGGACGTCACGCCCGGGTTGATGCCGACGAGCAGCACGCGCACGCCCGGCGCGATCCGGTCGCGCAGCCGGAGGTGCTGCCAGTCCGGTTTAGAATCCTGTGCCATGAACTGGTTGTTCAAGGAAGAGCCGACGCATTACAGCTACGACGATCTCGCGCGCGACGGCAGGACGTCGTGGACCGGCGTGCGCAATCCGGTCGCGCAGAAGCACCTGCGCAGCGTCAAGAAAGGCGACCGCATCTTCTTCTATCACACCGGCAGCGAGAAGGCGGTGGTGGGCATCATGCGAGCCGCCGGCGACGCGTACGCGGATCCGTCGGACACGACCGGCGCGTGGTCGGCCGTCGACGTCGAGCCGGTCAAGAAGCTGAAAGAGCCGGTGACGCTGGCGTCGATCAAAGCCGACCCGCGGTTCTCGTCGTTCGTGCTCACGACGGTGCCGCGGCTCTCGGTGATGCCGGTCACGCCGGACGAATGGGACGCGATCGTCGCGATGAGCGCGGCGCGGTAGACGGTACGCTTACTGGCCGGGCTTGAGCAGCAGGAACCCGAGCGGCGGCAGCGTCAGCCGCAGCGACTGCTGGTGGCCGTGCGCTGCCACCGGCTCCGTGAACACGACGCCGCCGTTCCCGACGTTCCCGCCGCCATAGATGTCGGCGTCGCTGTTCATCGCTTCAGCGTAACTGCCTTCGCGCGGCACGCCAATCAGATAGCCGTGGCGGGGCACCGGCGTGAAGTTCAGTACGGTGACGACGAAGTCGGACGGGTTCCTGGCGCGCCGGATGAACGAGATGACCGAGTTGTCGGCGTCGTTGCAGTCGATCCACTGAAAGCCGGCGGGATCGAAATCGACCTGGTGCAGCGCCGGTTCCGCGGCGTACTGCCAGTTCAGGTCCTGGATCAGCGTGCGCAGCCCGGCATGGAGCGGGTTGTCGAGCAGGTGCCAGTCGAGGCTGTGGTCGTAGTCCCACTCGCGCGTCTGCCCGAACTCCAGGCCCATGAACATCAGCTTCTTGCCCGGGTGCGTGTACATGTAGCCGTAGAGCGCACGCAGGGTCGCCGCCTTCTGCCAGTCGTCGCCGGGCGCTCTCTGCCACATCGATCCTTTGCCGTGCACGACTTCGTCATGCGAGAACGGCAGGATGAAGTTCTCGGTGAACGCATACAGCAGCGAGAACGTGAGGTGCCGGTGATCGTAGCGGCGGTAGACCGGATCCTTGCGGACGTACTCGAGCGTGTCGTTCATCCACCCCATGTTCCACTTGTAGGTGAAGCCCAGGCCGCCGAGATACGTCGGCTTGCTCACTGACGGGAACGCGGTGGATTCTTCCGCGACGGTGATCGATCCGGGGTGCTGGCTGTGGGTGAGCGTGTTCAGCTCGCGCAGGAAGTCGATCGCCTCGAGGTTCTCGCGGCCGCCGAACCGGTTCGGCACCCACTCCCCTTCGCGCCGCGAATAATCCAGGTACAGCATCGACGCGACCGCGTCGACGCGCAGACCATCGATGTGATACTCGTCGAGCCAGAACAGCGCATTCGACAGGAGGAAGTTCCGCACCTCGTTGCGCCCGTAGTTGAAGATGAGCGTGCCCCAGTCGCGGTGCTCCCCCTGACGCGGATCCTGGTGCTCGAAGAGCGCCGTGCCGTCGAACCGCGCCAGGCCGTGCGCGTCTTTCGGGAAATGCCCCGGCACCCAGTCCAGAATCACGCCGATGTGATGCTGGTGACAGATGTCCACGAAGGCCTTGAAATCCTGCGGCGTGCCGAAACGGCTCGTCGGCGCGAAGAAGCCGGTGACCTGATAGCCCCACGACCCCGAGAAGGGATGCTCCATCACCGGGAGCAGCTCGATGTGGGTGTACCCGAGCTCCTTCACGTACGGAATCAGCCGCGCGGCGAGCTCGCGATACGACAGATAACGATTGTGCTCCTCGGGCACGCGCGCCCACGAGCCGAGATGCACCTCGTAGGTCGCGACCGGCTTCTCGAGCCACGTGTTGCACCCGGCGCGCTCCGCCATCCAGGCCTGGTCGCCCCACTGGTAATCGAGGCGCGTGACGATCGACGCCGACAGCGGCGGCAGCTCGAAGGCGAGGCCGAACGGATCCGCCTTCAACAGGATCTCGCCGTGCGACCGCGACCGGATCTCGTACTTGTAGCGCTGACCGGCAGACGCGCCGGGAATGAAGATCTCCCACACGCCGCTCGCGCCCAGGCTCCGCATCGCATGGACGCGGCCGTCCCACCCGTTGAAGTCGCCGACGACGCTGACGCGGGCGGCGTTGGGCGCCCACACGGCGAAGTGTGCGCCGTCGCTGCTGCCCAGCCGCATCAGGTGCGCGCCGAACTTGTCCCAGACGCGCGTGTGCTTGCCTTCGCCGAACAGGTACAGGTCGTAGTCCGAGATGACGCGACCGTAGCGATAGGGATCGTCGATCTCGTGGGTCCCGCCGCCCGGATACGTGAGACGAAGGCGGTACTCGAACGCGCTGGAGTCCTGCGGAAAGGCCGCCTCGAAGATGCCGTCGGGGTGCACGCGCGTCATCTCGACATCGTCGCCATGGCCGATGACCGTCACGCGCTCGACCGCGGGCTGCAGCACACGGATGACGATGCCGGCACGCTCGTGAGCGTGAGGACCGAGGATCGAGAATGGATCCGCGTAGCGTGCGCCGGCCAGCGCATTGAGCTCGGTATCTGCCACGGTCTTCATCGCGCCTCGCTCACCGTCATCGTCCACTGCGATCGGCTCGCCTCGGCCGGCCGATCCCCGGGCCCGCCGAGGGAAGATCGGCCGGCGGCCGAGTACGCGGGACACCATCCGGTCAGGCCTGAACACGCGACGACGGCGCCGAAGATGCGGAGCGGCCATCGCAGCAGCCGCGGCCCTGCGGTCGCGAGGGCCAGCAGGAACAGTCCGCCCGCCGCGCGAATCACGCGTTCCCTGTCGCCGACGTTCTGCGCCCCCATGCGATCCTGCGCGGCGTCGGCCGTGACGTGACCACGTTCGATCAGCAGCCGCGTCAGCGTGTCGTTGGCCGGCTCGACGAGCACCGCGCCGTCCATGTCGATCACGGGTGTGCGGCGGCGGCCGCCGGTGAGCGCCTTCGCGCGCTCGAGCGCCGCGAGGTCTTCGTCGATGTTGGTATAGCGGTGCGCGATCGAGAGGCGGCGGAGATGACGCAGCGAGCGTTGCGTATCCTCACACCAGTCAGCGCCGTAGACGATCACCATTGGGAGTTCAGGGGTTCGGCGGTTCACGCGTTCGGGTCAGGGTTCCGGTTCTGATCGTGTCACAGCGCGACGAGCAGACTCGCGCCGCAGAGCGCGAGCGCGCTCAACAGTAGCCATGGTGCAAGGATCTCTGCAAGGTGTGGACCGTCAACGACGGCGCGGCCGGGGCCGGCGTCGGCAGCGCTCCACGCGGCGATCCGCTGCCAGCCGGAAAATGCGCAGCCGAGCGCGCCAAGGACGAAGACCCATCCGCCGCCCAGCAGGCCGCGCGCGAATCCGTCGCGCATCCCGGGCATCCACACCGCGAGCGCGGCTGAGAGCATCCAGATGCCCATCGCCATGAGCGCGACGAGCCGAACCTGGCCGAGGGCACGGTCGGCGGCCTGGCGCCGCAGCTCAGCGCGCAGCGCCTCTTCCGCGCGCTGCCGTTCGGCGTCGAGATGCGCGCGTTCGAGATCCATCCGCGCGCGGTCGCGATCGAACGCCTCCTTCAGCGCGGCGACGACGACGCCGGCGAGGCGCGTTTCGATTTGCCCGAGCGCCGTCGGCGGCGGCACACCGCTCTCGGCGGCAGCCGGCGCGTCCCCCTTCAACCGACGCGTCATCTGCGCCAGCCCCGCGACCGTGTCGAGGACGCGCATCCACTGGTTGAACCCCACGACTAGACTTTAAATCGGATCACCCGGATCCGCACGAGGCACCGATCCTCGCGCCGGTCACGCGTTGGCCAGCACCGCGTCGACGTAGGCGGACACGAGACCGGGAAGATCGTTGAGCGGCCCGTGCAGCGTGAGCACCTTGCGGAACCGCGGACCACGAATGGCGAGATCCCAGCCGTCGCCGCTCTGCGAGCGGAACAGGGTGAGCTGCCATTTCTCGAAGCCGGGCCGCCATCGCTTGATGGCGTCGCGCACCGACGAGAACAGCTGCGATCGCAGCGCGGCGTCGCTGACGTGCGGGCAGATTACGCTCACGGGCATAACGTTCGGATCTCTGGGACCGCGATCGCGCTAAATTATCGGCCTGAGGGAGGTGCTGGCAAGGTGAACCGTATGCGACGCTCGATCCGCCGTGCGCTCCGCGGCGGCGCGGCCGTGAGCGGAGCCGGTTCCGCGGTCAGTCGCGCGGGAGTGAGTGAGACTGAGAAATCGGCGATAATAGCAGGACCGCTCGAGCGGCAACGACCCGCACGGAGAGGTACCGAAGTGGTCGTAACGGGGGCGCCTCGAAAGCGTCTTGCCGGGTAACCGGCACGGGGGTTCGAATCCCTCCCTCTCCGCCAATTTTCGTATTTTCGCGTGGCTCGCTCGCGCCCGCTCACTCGCGCTGCGCAGCGACGGCGCCCTTCACACTCGCGCGCCTGCTCCGCGTTCGTGTCCCGTTCCTGGCGGCCGCGTCGCGCGCGGCTACTCCCGTCGTTCCCTGAAAAACGCCTGCAGGACCGATCGGCACTCGGCCTCGAGCACGTGGCCGGCGACCTCGATGCGGTGGTTCAGCGTCGGGTGCTCGTGCGCGCGTTGCGTCGATTCCACGGCGCCGGCTTTCGGCTCGGGCGCCCCGAAGACGAGCCGCGCGATGCGCGCGTGGACCATCGCGCCGACACACATCTGGCACGGTTCGATCGTGACGTAGAGCGTCGCCCCGGTCAGCCGATAGTTGCCCGTGCGCTGCGCCGCATCACGGATGGCGACGACTTCCGCGTGCGCCGTCGGGTCGTTCGTCCCGATTGGCTGATTGCAGCCGGCGCCCGCGATCGCGCCGTCCATCACCACGACCGCGCCGATCGGCACTTCCCCCCGGGCCTGCGCCTGCCGCGCGGCGTGCAGGGCGGCGCGCATGAATCGCTCGTCGGTCGCGCTCACTGCCCCACCCCTGGACGCGTCCGGCATCTTCTCACCCATGGTGCACTCCGCCAGGTTTTTGCCATGGCTCCGAACAATTCGCCAATGCGGCGCGCCGTTCCCTGCGAGCGCTTCGCTCGCTCCGATGCTGCGATTGCCGTTCTATATTAAGAGAGTCCCGCGTCATCCCTTCAGTGGCGCGTCCTTGTCGGTGGTGCCGCGCGTCTTGCGCGGCGTGATCGGCAGCACGATCACGTTCATCTCACGATGGATCACGGCTGATGTACGGTGGATGATCGGCGAGGCGCGTGCCAGACAGGCGCGATCGTCGATGCGGACGAGCCGTCTGGCGTGAGAAGCGGCGGCTTGCGCGCGTACCGGCTGCTCTGCTGATGCTATAATCAGGGTTTCGCCGCGCCCTTAGCTCAGTTGGATAGAGCGTCTGGCTACGAACCAGGAGGTCGCACGTTCGAGTCGTGCAGGGCGCGCCACTTTCTGCCCGGGTTCCGGGCGGCATCCCACCACATCCAGCAGGCGTCCGCTCGTTGCGGGCGAAGCGCTGCGCGCGGTGCCCGAACCGTCACCATGTGCGCTGAGCGGTGAACCCCGACACCGGGCGGTACCGCTGCATCCCGACTTCTCCAACATGCGCTAGCCGCACGCGCGTGCCGCACCCGTCCTGGGACCGGCGCCTCATCAGCAATCCCGGCGTTGCGGCGCTGTCGGCTGAACCGGGTGACCTCGTGTCTGTGCCGTCGTGAGAGGTGGAAGCAAGGTGGGGTGGGACAGGCGTGTCGATCGCCGGTTTCTCTCAACCGGTCACGCGCCTGCCCTTTTTGGCGCGCGTTGGTGCGATCGGGCGCCGCCGCCTGAGCTCGCGTCGTTCGTGCGTGCCGCGCGCGGCCGCGAGGCGGCGCGCCGCGTCTCCGACGGCCGTGTACGAGACCCGTCCACAGTCCGCGCAGCGATATCCCGTGATCCCGGTAAATATCGCAGGCAGGCGACTTACCTGCGACGATTGGCAGTGCGGGCAAGTCGGAACAGCAGCCATGCCGGATCCTCCAGGTGATGCCGCCAGAGAAACGGGCGCGGCCGCAGCCGCGCGACATACGGACACCCCTGTAGCTAAAGGGCCGCGAGAAATGCCTCTGATAGACGATCAAGTCGTCTCGCGAGCGAACTATTTCATTGCGGTACAGCTCCTGCTCGCGCCTGGAAATGACTGCGGGAAAGGAGCAATGGACGAGATCTACAGGCTGTTGGTGGAGTTCGAGGAGCAGCTCGAGCGCCTGCACGCTCAGGGGCAGCTCACCGCAAATGCGCAGCAACTGTTCCGGGAGTTCGCCGACGAAGTCGAGCGCCGGACCGGAACGGATCGGCGCAGGACGCCGCGCGGGACGATCGATCGGCGGCGCAACGCGTGTTGAGGGTTCGACCGATCACTCCGGTCGTACGCCCGCGCGTCGCGGATGACGATGACCCGCCGTCGCTGGGTGCGGTGCGCGGCAGCGATGCGGCGGCACGTCGCGCGCGCCGAGCGCTGCACACCGCGGCGTCGCCGATCGTTTCTGACGATCGCGATCGCATCCTCGCGCGCCTCCCATTCATCGCGTCATCATCGATCGTACTCGACGCCACACCTCAACGGCCCTGCCAGGACCTTCGTACTCACGGCATCCATGTTGCTCGATCTCGCGCTCGCCGGGTCGTGAAGAGGGTCGTTCCAGAAAACGCATGCTGAGGGCTCGCGCGGCGCGCGAGTCCGGCGGTCCTCATCACCCTCCCGGTAGTCACCTACTGAGGTGACTGTGTCGAGTTCGTGGCGTCCCCCGCACTGCGGTCCAGGACGCAACGAACGCTGCGATCGACATCGCGTCGGGCGCGGGCTCGCCTTCCCTCACCCGACGATCGCCGTGCGCGCGCGCGGATCCGCGCTCGCCTCGCCGTCTTCGAGCGGCAGCGGGCACGCCTGTCCGCGTCTCTTTCCGACATCGTGAATGTGCGCCGTAGGACCGCTCTCTGCGCGTCCGGCGGTGATGGCGTTTCGCTGGGCGCAGGGGCACGCGCGCAGGCATCTGCGCGTGTGGTCCGGGCCTGTCGCGATTGCATGCAGCCGGTGTATCGCGCGCGACGTGAGCAGGAGCGATCCAGTCGATCACATGGATCGCGCCGGTGACGAACACAGGAGGGAGGATTCTCATGAATCGAAGCGGCAAATCGTGTCGCCTCTCACGCGCGCGTCTCAGAGACGCGCAGCGCGCGAGAGAGCATCGTGCCGAGATCGTGCGGGAACTGTCATGGGGGCGCGTGTCGCGCCGCGACTTGATCAAGTGGGGCCTGTTCACGAGCGCGGGACTGCTTGCCCCGATTCGAGGACTCAATCCGTTCGTGCCCTCGGTGGCCGCGCAGATCCCGACCGGGCTGCCGCCGAGCCCGCGCTTCGGCGTGCAGCCGTTCACACAGCCGCTGCTGCGGTTCGACGTGATCGCGCGCAACGCCGTCTCGACGCTCGATCCCGCGCCGACCGCGCAGGCCAACCAGACGCAGCAGCCCGTCGATCCGGCGCTCGGCGGCGGCACCGGACCGATCGAGGGACGCCCGCCGGGACGGGTGTGGGCGCACCAGCGGTTCGCGCAGTTTCCACCGGCGGTCGCCGTCGAGATGACGCAAGCGCAGGCGCGGACCAACGTCACCTACAATCCCGGCGTTCGTCCCGCGCTCAACAACGGTGTCAATCCGGCGGCGCCGATCCCGCTTCGTTTTCATCCGCAGTGGCCGACGCAGAATCCAGACACCGTGTGGACCTTCAACGGCACGATCCCGCCGAAGCTGGTACAGGTGCGCTACGGAGAGCCGGTGCTGTTTCGCCACCACAACGGACTGCCGGCGGACGTGCGGCAGAATGGCGGCTTCGGCCGGCACACCATCACGACGCACGAGCACAACGGCCATCACGGAGCGGAGAACGACGGGTTCACCGGGGCGTTCTTCTTTCCCAACCAGTTCTACGACTATCACTGGCCGGTGGTGCTGGCCGGCCATTTCAGCGTCAACCGGGCGGCGACCGATCGCCGCGCCAGCACGCCCGACGGCAGCGGCGGCCTGATCAACGTGCCCGGCGACTGGCGCGAGACGATGAGCACGCACTGGTTCCACGATCACATGTTCAGTTTCACCGCCCAGAACGTCTACAAGGGCAACGCCGCGATGTTGAACATCTACAGCGGCCTCGATCGCGGCAACGAGGAGATCGACGACGGCGTCAACCTGCGGCTGCCGAGCGGCACCGCGAAGGACTCGGGCAACCTCGATTACGACGTGAACCTGATGGTCGCCGACAAGGCATTCGATGCCGACGGTCAGTTGTTCATGGACATCTTCGAGTTCGACGGCTTCCTCGGCGACGTCATGACGGTGAACCTGCTCTACAACCCGTTCTTCGAAGTCGAGCGCCGCAAGTACCGCTTCCGGATCCTGAACGCCAGCGTGTCGCGGTTCTTCAAGATTGCGCTTGCCAGCGCCGGCGGCGCCGCGCAACCGATCGTCCAGATCGCGAATGACGGGAACCTGCTGCCAAGTCCGGTGACCCTCACGGCGCTCGATCAGCAGGGCATCGCCGAACGCTATGACATCGTCATCGACTTCTCGCAGTACCGCGTCGGCGATCGGCTGCACTTCGTGAACCTGGCCGAGCACGTGGATGGACGGAGGGTCGCGAACGATCTCACGCTGGCGCAGGCGTTGTCGGGCACCTCGCTGGATCCCTGTGTCGGCCGGTTCCTCGAGTTCCGCGTCGTGCGCGATCCGCCGCGGCCCGATGTGAGCCACGTACCGGACACGCTGATTCCCAATCCCGACCTGTCACAGATTCCGGTCGCGCGGGAGCGGACGTTCGAGTTCGCCCGCGGAGCGGCACAGCCGGTGCCCGACCCGAACACGTCGTTCGTGGGCCCGTGGGGGATCAAGACGAACGGCGGACCGACGCTCGACGCCAACTACAACCGCGTCGACGCGGCGCCGGGGTTCGGCACGCGCGAGGTCTGGCACCTCGTGAACGGCGGCGGCGGGTGGGATCACCCGATCCACATCCACTTCGAGGAGGGGCAAATCCTCGAACGCAACGGCAGCGCGGCAAACGTGCCGCCGTGGGAGCGCGGGCGCAAGGACGTGTATCGTCTGCTGCCGGGCGGCAGCCTGACGATCACGATGCAGTTCCGCGACTGGGGCGGCATGTTCATGGAGCACTGCCACAACACGATGCACGAGGACAACGCGATGCTGCTGCGGTGGGAGATCGACGGGGCGCGCCCGCCGCAGTTGCGGCCGCTGCCGACACCGGTGCCGACGCCGCAAGGGGTGCTCTTCGAAGATCCGTTCGATCTTCCGGGCGCGCATTAGGCGGCCCGACCTCGGCCGCGAGCGGACGCGCCGGTACGGCCGCTCGTGGCCTTTCTACGGGTGAAACAGGATGGTTGCGAGTGCCGCCGCTAGAGTCGTGGACAGTCCGCTAGCCTGTGGCCTCGCCGACGGCCGGAGGATCGGCGGCGGTCCGCTCGACACGATAACTCCCTGCCGCACAGGTGCGCTCGCGTTGCTGCCCGAGGGCGGCGCTGAACTTCAGCAGTGCGCTCGCCGGAACCTTCAGCTCCATCAGCTCGCGATGGGACATCAGACGGACGCACGCGAGCACCGCCTCACGCAGCGCGCGCGTCTCTTCCTGTTCGAGCTGTTTCGCGGACAGCGGCGCGCTCGAGACGATGAGATCGTCAGGTATCGGAAGATCATGTGATTGGAACCACTGCACGAGGATGTCACCGACTCGACGCCTCAGGAAGGTGTTCCATTCGGCTCGGACCCGCGGAACGAGCCCGAAGGCCGGCAGCGTGCCTTCCGTCCAGAGCTTCAGCTGGCGGCGTCCGTAGGTGCCGACGGTGGCCGCCGCACGCCGGCTGAACTCGCTTTTCCACTCGGCGAGCTGGCCCGCGGTGACGGTCGGCAGTAGCAGCGCGCCCTCGGGCGCCGGTGGGTCGAGCGCCTCTGCCGCGACGCCATTCCAGCAATACAGCCTGCCGCTCGTGTGGTCAATCGTGGCGACCCAGAGGTCGCGACGTATGGCGGGAGATTCCGACATGTGTGAAAACCGGTGACCGCGACCTCGCGCGGAGCAACTTTCGTACCGCATCCTTATCCGCTCAAGCATAGCGGATCGCGATTGCGCCGGGGGCGCCGGAGCGAGTACGCTCTCCTCCTCGACACCTCCGTCCGAGGTCCACTGCGCGTCCGAACGGCATGCTCGAACAACGTCCGCTCGTCCTGATCGTGGAGGACAACGACGATACCCGCGAGTTGTACACCGAGTCCTTGCGATTCGCGGGATTCGACGTGGTCACGGCCGCCACCGTGGAGGACGGCTACCGCTTCGCGACCAGCGTGCGACCGGCCGTCGTGGTCATGGATCTACGCCTGCCGGACGCATCCGGGGCAGAACTCTGCGATCGCTTCAAGAACGACGTGCGGACGTCGGACATTCCCACGCTGGTGGTCACCGCATCAGCACATCGGGGGAATCTCGAATCCGCGCTCGCGCGCGGCTGTTCGGTGGTTCGACTCAAGCCGTATCTGCCGGAAGCGCTCGAGCAGGATCTTCGTGCGCTGCTGGCCGGCCACCGCATTCCTCGCTGGCCGCCTGAGTACGAGGGACGCGACGGCGTCTGAACACCGAGCCGCGCGCGTGCGCCCGCACGTCAGCGGCTCCGGCGTTCAGGCCATCTCGCTCCGCAGATCCGGCAGCTGAACTCGGCACTCACCCGCGAGGCGCGGATCGTCGTTTCCTTCTTGACCGCCCGGCCGTTGCAGTTCGGGCACGTCGTCGAGCGCAGCGGGTGACGCTTCCCCTTCCCGGGCAGCATCTGCCGAGTGACCGCAACGGTCACGGCAGGCCTCGCTCCGGGCGGGCGTGTCTCGCGAACTCCACTGTATAGCTCCGCTGGTACGTGTGTTGAGTACTCAGCATCCACATGCGCGTGGTGATCACTCGCAAGTTTGCGGAAATCATCGATGGCGTCGACCTGAC